>JBBRUE010000841.1:0-3512 GCA_038248085.1 Myxococcales bacterium
GGAACTTGCGCAGCACGTCGGCGTCGCCTTCTTTGTCTTCGGCGCCCCCGATGGGGACGATGGCGCCGCGCTTCTTGTCAGGGTGAACCTTGGCCGGACTCATGTCGTTGCTCTCTTCGGGGTCTGCGCCAACGGGCCGTGAACCACCGGCCGCCCGTCTCGCACGTGGAACCGGCCTCGCGCCATCACGTCGCGAACGGCGAGCGTCGCATCGAGCACGAGGAGATCGGCGTCGGCGCCGACCGCGAGCTGTCCCTTGTGGGGCAGGCGCAGCAGCCGCGCGACGTTGCGGGTGAAGGGGGGGAGGGCGTCTTCGAGGGCGACGCCGGTGCCGCACAGGGCGCGCAGGGTCTCGGCGAGGCTCGAGGGCTGGCCGACGTCCATCGCCACCAGGCGCCCCTCGGCGTCGAAGGTGGGCAGGCAGCCGCCGCCGTCGGAGCTGCAGGTGAGGCGGTCCTTCGGGGCGCCGGAGGCCAGGTAGCGCTTGATCGCCTCGGGGGCCGACCAGGCGTCTTCCCCTTCCTCGACGGGGAACGCGGTGACGTCGATGGTCATCCCGCGGGCGGTGAGCGCCATCGCCTCGTCGAACAGGCCCGTCTTGCGGTTGACGTGGGTGGGGTGGAACACCCGGGCCGGAAGCTCTGTCTCGTCGAGCGCGCGCCGCACCAGCGAGAGGCCGCGGAGTCCGTCGCCGAGGTGGAGGTGCAGCACGCCCGCCTTGCCGCTCATCAGGCCGGCGACGTGGCAATCGGAGGCGACGCGGAGCAGCTCGTCGAAGGTCGGCTGGGAGGACCGGTGATCGCTGATCGCCAGCTCGCCCACGCCGATGATCGGGTCGACGAAGACGACGTCGGAGCGCACCGCGCCGGTGAGGGTGCGCAGCGGGAGCTCGTAGCTCCCCGTCCAGCACCAGGCAGAGAGACCACCTTCGCGGAGCCCCAGCGTGGTGGCGACGAGGTCGGCCATGGTGCGGGTGGTGCCGTCGGTGCCGAGCACGCCCACCGCGCTGGTGACCCCGGCGGAGGTGAGCGCCTCGAGCTCCAGCCGCGGCACGCGCGAGGCCGGGCCCGATTCGCCGCCTCCGCCGGTGAGGTGGAGGTGGGCATCGATGAAGCCGGGGACGACCCGGGCGCCGGCCAGCTCGATGACTTCGACCTCGACGCCCTTCGGGACCCCGAGTTGCCGGCCGATCGCGAGCACCGTGCCGCCGCCGAGGAGCAGGTCGCAGCGCCCGCGGGGATCGGGGTCGTACAGCTCCGCGTCGCGAAGAAGGGTGAGGGAAGCCACGCGCGGCTGAGTAGTCGAGGTGGGCTCCGAAATCACGGAGCGTCGACCGGGGAGCCGGGCGGTCTGCGTTCAGCGCACCACGAACGGCGTCGGCTCGCCCTGCTTGAGGCGCATGAACAGGTTGCCGGGCACGCCCTGGAACGTCTGGGTGGTGCCCTGGGCGTCGGGCCAGCGCACGGTGACTTCGCTCGCGCCCTCGCAGCCGTTGAGGCCGAAGTGCACCGTGAGATCGTTCTGCATGCCGAAGTGGCCGTAGCCGCCCGACACCTCGCGGGTCTGGCTGCGGCCGTTGCTCTTCACCGTGACCTTGGCGCCGATGGCTGAGCGGTTGGCGGTGACGCCATTGCCCTCGAGGTGGAGCAGCAGCCACGTCGTCGCCGTGGCCTGGTTCTCGTACAGGTGTACCTCGTTGGTCTTCCACTTCGCGGAGCAGTCGCGCGCGGTGCTCGAGCCGGCCAGCACGTCGAGGTCTCCGTCGCGATCGAAGTCGGCGATGGCGAGCCCGGCCATGCACTGGTGGTGGAGGTTCCAGGCCAGGCCCTTCTCCGAGAAGGTGCCGTCGGCCTGCTGCGCGAAGATCTGCCCGAACTGGTCGGGGTAGTCGCTCTCGGCGACCACCAGGTCGAGCCGGCCGTCGTTGTCGAGGTCGCCGCCCGCCGCCATCATCGCCCCTTCGTTCCACGACGGTCCCACGTGGGGCAGTGAGAGGCGCGTCGCGGCGTTGCCCGGCCGCTCGAGGCGCACGGTGCCCGCGGCGGTGGTGACGTTGTGCATCAACTCCGAGGAGTCGCTCGAGCCGCCCGCCCACCAGTGGTGGATCTCGGCGTTGTAGAGGTCATTCTTGCCGTCGCCGTCGACGTCGCCGCACCAGGTGGTGAAGGTGTTGCCGTTGTTGCGCCAGGGCTGATCGTCGGTGCCGGTGCCCCACGCCGCGCTCGGCGGGTTCGGGCACTGGATCGCCGCGGCCGACACGCCGACACACTTCGGGCTCGCCGGGTTGCCCATGCACCAGCACTGGAAGTTCTGGTTGTCGCGGAAGTCGACGTTGCCGTCGCCCGAGAAGCCCGCGGCCTGGCTCTGGTCGGCGAACTTGCCCAGGCCGTCGTTGCGGTAGAGCAGGTTCGGCTGGCGGCCGTACGCGCTCACCATCAGCTCGGGCGCGCCGTCGTCGTCGAGATCGCACGCGGTGACGCCGTAGGCCGGGCGGTGGTTGGTGAAGCTCGCGTAGCCGGTGGCGTCGGTCAGCAGGTTCGCCGGCGCGGTGGTGTCGATGAACTCACCGGTGCCGAAGCCCTGGTAGAGGCGCGCCTGCACGCCGATGTAGTCGCCGCCGTAGTCCGCGTACCAATTGCCCACGAAGACATCGAGGTGGCCGTCGCGGTCGACGTCGGTGAAGGTGGCGCTGGTGGTCGGCGAGAGCTCGGTACCGCGCGGGGTGGTGTCGGTCGGCGGCGCGAGGGTGAAGTGCCCGGTGCCGTCGTTGAGGAGGATCTGGCTGCGATCGCCCGGGTCGGTCGCGGGCTTGGTCGGGTCGACGTAGGTGCCGGAGAACGCGTCGAGGTCACCGTCGTTGTCGACGTCGCCGAAGACCGCGAGCTGGGCCGAGCGGTAGCGCGTGGTGGAGCCGCCGGGGATCTCGAAGAGCCCGTTGCCCGTCTCGTCGACGAACATGCGGCGCAGGCCATCGGGCGTGGGCCGGTTCATCAGCTGCCACACCAGCCGCTTGCCGCCGTCGGGGAGATCCTTGCGCTGCGCGGCGTTGCTCGACACCGCGTGCACCACGAGGTCCGGGTAGCCGTCGGAGTCGAGGTCGGCGACGGTCAGCCGGTTGCCGGCGAGCTTGAGCCCGAACTGGCCCAGGCCCCAGTCCTCGGTCGCGTCGGTGAAGCGCGTGCCCGCGTCGGTCGCCGCGCAGCGGATGGCCTCGCCCACGGGGAGCATCACCACCTTCTGGGTGTTCTGCAGCGGAGGCCCCTTCACGTCGAGCGTCCCGGGCCCGCCATCGGTCTCGAGGCGGGGGGCGACACAGCCGGCAGCGAACAGCAGGGCGAGACAGAAGGAACGCATGTGGGGGCCTGCTACCTGCCGCGCGTCGTCCGCCGCAATGGTGGGCCGTCGAACATCCATCGGCGCACGGAGGTTTCGGGCGCTCGTCGTGCTGTCGGGCGGGCCGCGGTTCCCCTGGCGATCACGAGTCCGCCGCGGGCCTTCGTGCGAAGAGCGCA
>JBBRUE010000842.1:0-3510 GCA_038248085.1 Myxococcales bacterium
AAGGTGTCCTCGAAGTACTGCTGCTTGTTCAGCAGCGAGCCGCACTGGAGCAGCGGGGTCGAGTCGAGCGTGCGCAGGTCGATCTTCTGTGCCTCGCCGGGCTTCGGCAGGTCGTCGGCGTAGATGAACATCGCGTTGGCGTCGTCGGTGCCAGGGCGCTCGAGCACCAGCAGCGCGGCGGGCGGCTTCACCTTCGTCGCAGTGAACTCGTCGCTCGCCGCGGCCTTCGCCTGGAGCTTCTGCATCGCCGCGAAGGTCTTCTCCACCGCGGGCCGGTGCCGGGCGATGACGTCGGGCACCGAGTCCGACTTGCACGCCATCAGGCACAGGCAGGGCACGACGAAGACGCGCAGCAGGCTCATGCGCCGACCGTACACAGAAAACTCAGCGGCTCGGGGGGATCGCACCGGGGAAGGCCTTGAGCGCGCCCTCGCGCAGCGCGCTGAACACCGTCGCCTCGAGGTTGCGCAGCAGCCGCTGGTCCTGGTCTTCGCCGCTCACCACGGTGACGGCGTCGTTGTTCTTCGCGCTGACCGGGAAGCCGCCCAGCAACTGGCCGGTGGTGAGATCGAACGCCAGCACGTCGGCGCGGTAGCGGCCGGGAACGAACTGCTTCGCGCCGACGGCCGACTCCGGGTTCACGAATTCACGCGAGCGGATGACCAGCACGTAGCGCAGCCGCGCGCACGCCGCGAGGTAGCCCTGGACGGCGGTGGGACGGGGATGGGGGATGGGATCGAGGTACTGCGCCCGCTCGAGCAGCGCGCCGCACTCGGCGAGCGGGTGCGAGTCGATCGTCCGCAGGGTCACCGCCTGCGTGCCGCCGGGCTTCGCGAGGTCCTCCACGTAGACGAACGTCGCGTTCGCGCCTTCCGGGCCCTCGAGCCGCAAGGGCACCTCCGGCGCCTTCACCGCGAGTTCGGTGACCTCCGCGGTCCCCTCGACGAGCGGCTGCAGCTTCTGGATCGACGCGAAGGTCTTCTCCACCGCGGGGCGATGCTTCGCGATGACCTCCGGGACCGACGGCGTGCACGCCAGCAGGCACAGACACGGCAGCAGGACGAAGCGCATCGGGTTCATGAATCGACCCTACATCAGCTACGCTCGCGACCATGTCCACCGAAGACGATCTCAAGGCAGAGCTGGCGAAGCTGAAGGCCGAAAACGAGTCGCTCAAGGCGCGCACCAGCAAGG
Source organism: Myxococcales bacterium (assembly GCA_038248085.1). Taxonomy (GTDB): domain Bacteria; phylum Myxococcota; class Myxococcia; order Myxococcales; family Myxococcaceae; genus Archangium_A. The sequence continues at coordinate 1,195 of JBBRUE010000842.1, forward strand.
GCATCTCGCTCAAGGTGTCCGAGAAGGGCGGGGTGTCGGTGTACGGCATGGGCCGCTTCCCGGTGACGCTCTACAAGGAGCAGTGGCTCAAGCTCCTCGACATGTCCGACGATCTCCGCCGCTTCATCCAGGAGAACGACAGCAAGCTCAAAGCCAAGGAGTGACGTCGATCGGCCTCAGGGCGTGCGGATGGCGCCCTGTTCGAAGGACGGATGGTCGGCGCAGCGATAGCCGTAGGTCCCGAAGTCGAAGAGCTGGGCGGTCTTCATGGTGCCCAACGTGGTGGTCAGCTGTGCGTCGCTCGGCCCGCAAAACTGCACCAGCGGGTGGAGGAAGAAGTTGCCCGACCAGGTGACGTTCTGGTTGGTGCCGACACGAATGCACCTGGGTGAATAGCCGCTGCTGCCGAAGGTGATGGTGCGGTTGGCCGAGGGCGCGGTCAGGTCGTCGAAGGTGCCGCAGTTGGCGGGAAGGCTGCAGGGCGGCGGGGCGCAGCGGTGGTTCGTCGTCTTGCACACCCACGCCACCCCACCGTCGTTGCACTCCGCGTCCTCACAGCAACCGTTCGCTGGGACGCAGGTGTTGGTGCAGGCACGCTGGCCGCCCGGGCAGCCGACCTGGAGCGCCGTGAGGCCTGCGTCGACTCCAGCCGAGCGCGCGGTGAGCGTGGACATGCCGGGGGTCAGTCCCTGCGCGTACACCTCGACCTCGCCCGCGGCGGGGATGGACCAGGCGCCAGGGGTGAAGGTGCACGCGTCGTCGGCGAAGAGCTGCATCGTCGGCGAGCTCGACGTGAGCGTGAACGGAAGCTCGCTCGCAGGGAAATACGGCGCGCCGCACGCGTCGAACACCCGCACCTTCAGCGGCGTCGCGGAACAGACGCCCACGACGAGCTGCGCTGGCTGAACGATGTCGAGCTGGGCTGCACCCCCACACCCTCCGTCGGAGGTGCCGGCGTCGCCGCCCCCGTCCGTGGCGCCACCGTCGCCGCCGCCACCGTCGCCTTCGGCCGCCGCACACCTGCCGCCATCGCAATAGGCCTGGTAGGCGCCCTCGAAGTCGAAGCAGGCGGACAAGGACACAAGCGCGAGGGACGGGAGCAGCAGGCCTTTGAACTTCACGCCCGTACTCTAACCGCCCCGACACCGAGCGGATCCCCGCGGCGCTCGAACCGCGACCTGAGGTGTCAGCAAACGCTGATGCGCTCCGCCCTGAGCCGATAGGGTGGCGCCCCGATGAGGTCCCTGCTCCTCGCGATGGTGCTGGCCGGCGCGGGCGACTCCCGTGTCATCGAGGATCCCCGCGGCTTCCACTTCACGGTGCCCGAGGGCTTCGAGCCCTTCCCTCAATTTCAGCCCACCGCGACCAAGCTCTACGCGTACGGCAAGAACCTCGGCAGCCCGGCCGCCGTGACCTTCACCATCGACGTGCTCGACGGCCCCACCACCGCGGGCGCGGTCTCGCAGAGTTGTCGCGCGCTGATGAACGACATGAACCGCACCGTGGGCACGCCGTTCCACGAGACGTGGAAGCGCGCCGAGCTCAGCGGCGTGCACATGGTGATGACGCACACGTTCGGCGAGGTGGTGGTGCTGTGCGTCGACGTGCCCGTCACGCCGCGCGCGCTCTCGGTGATGGTCTCGGGCAAGCCCGCCAACGAACCCGCGCTGCAGGAGACCTTCCGTGCGGTGCTCTCGTCGCTGGACGTCGGCCGTCCGCTCGAGGGCGGCATGGCGGCGCCGGCCGGGCTCGGGGCGGTTCTCGTTGTGGCGGGGCTCGCGGCCTGGTTCCTTCGGCGACGCCGCGCGCACGCGAAGCGTTCCTGAGGAGAGACTGCGCACCGCGCGCGACGGCCGCCGCCCTCCGCCTGAAAGAGCTTCGTCACGCCAGGGCCAGCAACGCCTGGCGCAGCTCGAGCACGCTGCCAAACCGCTGCACCGGGAGCGGGTCGAGCGTGCCGGCGAACACCTCGCCCCAGCGCGTCCACCGGCCCGAGAGCCGCGGCACCCGCGCCCGCGTCGCACGCGCCCGTGACTCCTCCGACGAGCCCCCGCGAAACGGAGCGCGCCCGGTGAGGAGCTCGATCAGCAGCGCCCCCATGCCCCACACGTCACCGAGCGCCGTGCCCCGTGAACCCGTGGCCCGCTCGGGGCTGAGGTACTCGGGCTCGACCACCGTCACCTCCGGCGGCGGCGCCACGCAGCGCCCGGCGCGGAAGTGCAGCAGCGTGGTGTCGGCCAGGCGCACCGACGGCGTCTCGCGCTCTCCATGCAGGTGGAGGTGCCGCGGCGCCAGGCACCCGTGGGTCTGCCCACG
>JBBRUE010000843.1:0-3508 GCA_038248085.1 Myxococcales bacterium
AGACCACGCCGAAGGAAGAGGCGCCAAAGAGCGAGAAGAAGCAGCCCGGCTACATTCCTCCTGCGCCCGGCGCCGGTGGCGACGTGAAGGAGTCGCTCGGCCAGTCGGACATCATGGAGGTCGTGCTCGCGAACAAGGGCGCTCTGGGCAAGTGCGTCGAGGAGCAGCGCAAGAAGGACCCCGGCACCTCGGGCAAGCTCCTGATGAAATGGACGATCCTGACCAGCGGCAAGACCTCGAACGTCGGCGTCACGTCTGAAGAGTTCAAGGGCACGCCGATCGCCGGCTGCGTGGGCAACCTCATCAAATCGATGACCTTCCCCAAGCACAAGAAACAGGGCGAGGCGATCACCTTCCCGTTCAAGTTCTGACCTCGTTGTCGCGGGGGCTGGTGCGCCTGCGTGCACCAGCTCCGCAACCCTCTCGAAATCGAAGTGAAGACTGGCGCGCGCCTTGCGTACGTGCGACCGCGAACCGCCGATTGACTTGAGTCGATCGGTCGTTAAGTTCGGGCCCGCCTATTTGGGGTTTCATCACTCGTCGTTGAGAGGGGTACAGACATGACAGGTATCAATCGAGGATTGTTGCTCACTGCCGCGACCGCCATGGTCTTTGCGGTCGGCTGTGGCGACACCAGCATGACGGACGCAGGCACGGGTGCCTGCACCACCGACGCGAACTGCGGCACGGGCAAGGTGTGTCACCCGGTGCTCAAGGAGTGCGTCTCGAGCTGTACCGGAAGCTCTGATTGTCCCGCGGCCGAGAAGACCTGCGCGAAGTTCGACGGCACGGCCGCGACGGCCTCGAGCCCCGGCTTCTGCCAGTGCTCGACTGACGCACTTTGCAACAACAGTGTCGCAGGAAACATCTGCAGCGCGGCCACCAAGCAGTGCAAGGCGAAGTGCGTGGGCCTCGGCGGCTGCCCGGCGAACTACTCCTGCAACGAGACCAGCGGCCAGTGCGTGGGCGGCGGCACCGACGCCGGCACCGGCACCGATGGCGGCACGGACGCGGGCGTCACCACCTGCAACCCGAACAACAGCCAGCCCGACATCTGTGGCCACGGCTCGGTCTGCACCTCGATCAACACCTGCGAGGCGTCGGTCGACGGCACCTGCGGCAACATCGCCAACGCGAAGAACCCCGCGGCTCCCACCATGGCGCGCCCGGCCTTCAACGCAGCCACCTCGACGGGCGCGGTGATCTTCAACATCGTCGACGAGGCCACCAATGACGACGCGTTCTGCACCGCGCCGGCGATCGCCTTCACGATGACGATCTACGCCTACGCGGCCACGGGCACGACGTTCCCGGCGACGAAGTCGGGCCTCTCGGGCTTCTACTACTTCAACAGCGCGGGCACCCCGAGCGACGCGACGGTCAGCGTGCACAGCTCGGACTACACCCAGATCGACAACGGCAAGATGATGAGCGCCAAGCTCACCCTCTGCTCGACCACCGCGACGACGTCGCTGACGGCGGGTTTCGGCTTCAGCAACGGCAACGGCTACTGCGCCACCATCACCCACTAATTGAAGAACCCGGGGCCCGGCTCCGTTCAAGCGGAGACGGCGCCCACCGGGTGCTTCGTTCAATCAAGGAGACTCACACATGATTCGTAAGTTCTTTCTGTTCTCGATGACGATGGCGGGTGTGGCCCTGGCGCAGGCTCCGGCGATGGAGAAGGCGCCCACCTTCAAGGCCAACAGCATGCTCGGCTGCCCCGCGGGCACCAGGCAGGTCGGCGCGCCCACGGGCGGCATGTCGGCGATGGCGTGCATGAAGTTCGCGAGCCCGGGCCTGCGGTTGTTCCACGGGCCGATGGTCAGCTTCTACAGCTCGGGCAAGGTCGAGGCGGTGGGCCAGATGGACGAGGGCTTCCGCACCGGCAAGTGGTCGTTCTACGACGACAAGGGCACCAAGGTCGGGGAGACCGAGTTCCTCCACGGCGACTACAACGGCCGCCGCTTCGAGTTCCAGGCCAACGGCAAGCTCAAGCTCGACGAGACCTGGGTCAACGGCAAGCGCCAGGGCCCGCAGCAGGCCTTCGACGCAAACGGCGTGGCGACGATCACCGAGTACCGCGACGATCGGCCGGTCACCAGGTAACCGCCTGACCAGGTCGTGACGCACGAGGCCGATTCCGGAATTCCGGGGTCGGCCTTCGTGTTTTTCGGCGTGGAGAATGGCCACGGCATGGGCCAGAACCCGGGGGCCGTGACCGCTCTCAAGCAGCACCAGCCCTCGCTCCCTGATCTGCCCCTTCGCCGCGTCGAGGAGATGGGGCTCAAGGAGCTCGAGCGCATCCGCCTCATTCTCCGCGGCGGCTCCGTCATCGAGTGGCGGCGGATGCACTTCAAGACGTGGGACGAGGTCGACCGCTTCCTGCGGCTGCTGCAGATCGACCCCACACAGCCCAACGACGAGGCGTGGGTGCGCACGGTGCTGTCGGACGCGGTGGAGTACCTGCGCAAGACCTTCAACTACCGGGTCGCCGACGCGGTGGCGCACCCGAACATGATCCACGATCTCTTCCTCTTCGCCTCGGGGGAGGTCGATCGCCGCTACCGGAAGATCGCCTGCATCGTGCTCAAGGCGATGCACGTCATCCAGCACATCGAGGCGCGCGACCTGCTGTTCAAGATCGCCGTTCCCGAGGCCGAGCTGGCGCAGATGGTGTCCGAGCGGGTGAGCGCGGTGATGGAAGAGGCGAAGCAGAAGGGGCTGCCGATCGTCGAGTTCTCCGACTCGATCAAGACGCGCGAGTCGACGATCACCAAGCTCATCGCCAAGAAGGACTCCACGGCGGCGGCGATCTACGACCGCACGCGCTTCCGGGTGATCGTCAAGGAACGCGACGACGTCATCCCCACCCTCTATTTTCTCACCCAGCGCCTGCTGCCCTTCAACTTCATCGTGCCGTCGCAGACCGACAACACGCTGATCCGCTTCAAGGACCTGGTGAAGGCGTACCCGAACTTCAAGAAGTACGCGCGGCAGCTGCACCTCGACCTCGACTTCGAGGAGCGCGAGCTGGCCAGCCGCACCGGCAACACCTTCTCGGGCTCGACCTACCGGGTGCTCAACTTCGTGGCCGACGTGCCGATCCGCCTCGACGCGTTCCTCCCGCCGCCAGAGCAGGACGATCGTGAGCGCCAGGGCCGCATCACCCTGGCGACCTGCGAGTTCCAGATCGCCGACGAGAAGACGGCCGAGCAGAACGAGAAGGGCGAGAACTCCCACGATCGCTACAAGCAGCGGCAGCGCGAGGTGGTGCTCAAGCGCCTCTCGTCGGGCCTCGTGGTGCCCCGCAAGAAGCCCACCTCAAGCGGCGGCTGACGCGGGCTTCCCCGGCCACGGGCGCCCCAGTTCCCGCGCGAGCTGCGAGGCGAGCAACTCGAGGGGGTCGAGCTTCGAGAAGACCGCGGTCGCCCGGCCGGACTCACCCAGCTCGGTGAGCTCCTCGCGCGAGGTGGCGGAGAAGAGGAAGATCTTGAGCGCCGCGTCG
>JBBRUE010000844.1:0-3496 GCA_038248085.1 Myxococcales bacterium
CGGCGTGGCGTGGCCGAAGATGAAGGTGCCGATGCCGGACTGCACGGGTCCCCCCGAGCCGCTGACCCGGGCGATGCGGGTGTGCGCGCTCATGACAGGCCCGTCATGCGCGAGAGTGATGCGGGGTGCGCCGGGCTGGTGCGTTCGCTGCGCCGAAGTGGGTCGAGCATGGGCCTCCGAGGTGCCGGTGCGGAGGGAATCCACGGACCGTGCCACCTTCGTCAACCCGTCAGCGCGAGTGATCAGCCGTCGAGCGGCGAGACTACGGAACGACGATCGTGCTCACCGTGAGGCCCGACATCGAGCCCCCGCGGTCCTGGTCGGCGATGTTGAACACGCCGCAGTAGTAGCGGTGGGTCGCGCCGGCGCGCACCTCGAGTTCCCAGCTGATGGGCGTGCTGGCCATGCAGGCCGCCCAGAGGTCGACGCGCGCGATGTACGTCCCGGGAGCGGGCCGCGGCGGGTTGGCCGGGAAGATCACGTGCTCGATGTTGACGTTGTCGAGGTTGCAGCCTGCGTTCGAGTCGAGATCCAGCGAGCCCGTGGTACCGCACCTCGAGGGGCGCATCGCGGCGTTCGGGTCATCCCAATAGATGTCGCACAGGCCGTCGGCGTGCTGCGGCTCGACGACGTGGAGGTCGAGGTCGACCGACTGGCCGAAGCGCAGCGTGTACTGGAGCCCGCCCCCGCCGCCGTTGAGCTCACACTGGCCGTTGATGCAGCTGAAGCCGTGCGCGCACATGTTGTTGGTGCACGGCACCGTGTTCGGCTGGCCCGCGCCGCTGCACGAGGTGGTGCGCGCGTTGGAGTCCCACGTCACGCCGAGCTCCCACGGCGGGGGCGGCGGCGGCAGCACGTGGACGTTGGTGCGGGCGAGGATCAGCTTCCCCTCGGTGCGCCACTCCGCGGTGATCGTCACCTGGTCGACGCAGCCGGGATCCGTCGCCACCTCGCAGGTGAAGGGCGTCTTCACCAACCCGTAGGGGTCGATGTCGAACAGCACGCCGTCCTTCAGCGGGCCGGCCGTCGAGGTGAGCTTCACCTGGCCCTTGCCGATCTTTCCGAAGCCATCGGTGGCGGTGAGCAGCAGCGCGGCCTCTTCACCCTGGGAGTTGATCTCCGACGGCTTGGCCGAGATGAACATCTCGGGCGTACCCGCCTGCGGTTGGCACGTGGAGAGCGTGGCGACGAGGAAGAGCGCCGTGATTCGGGTGTTCATGGGCGCCAAGGTAGCAAGGATTCCGGCCCCTTCGAGCGCACGCCTTTGAATGCTTGATCCAGATCAAGGCAGTCCGAAAGGGGGGTGCAGTAGGTGCCCGGCCTCCCGCAGCGAACCTCTCACCGGAGCTTCGATGATGCCTCAAGTGTCCCAGGACGTGGTGGAGCTGCTGGAGACCGTCGCCGTGCATCCCGAAGGAGAGCACCCGCTCTTCGAAGGAGACCTCGAGAGCGTCGCCGCGCTGTACCAGGTGCACCCCGCGCGCATCGAAGCGGCCCGCCTCGCCTTCGGTGGTCCCGGCGCGCGACTCAACGCGGCGATGCACATCGACCGCACCCGCAAGGCGGCCCCGCACCGCCCGGCGCGCGTGCGCCCTGCCGGCAAAGACGTCGAGGCGATCATCTCCATGGCGATGGCCCTGCCCCACGGCCTCGAGCTGCTCACCGACGCCCCCATGGAGATGGCCGCCGTGCTACTCGGCGCCCACCCCTTCGTCGTCGAGGAGGCCCGGCTGCGGCTCCTCGAGTTCCCGATGCTGAACGCCTTCCACCACGCCGGTTCCGGAGACCTCGCTTCATGATCAAGAACCACCCTGCCGAAGTCGTGATGGGCGAGTGCTGGGCGCGCGACGGGCTGCAGAGCGAGGCGACGCTGGTGTCCACCGACGCCAAGGTCGAGATCATCACCGGCATGGTCGAGGCGGGCTTCACCAAGATCGAAGCCACCAACTTCGCGCACCCCAAATACCTGCCGCAGTTCGCCGACGCGGAAGAGGTGCTCAAGCGCATTCCCCGCAAGCCGGGCGTGCACTACCGGGGCATCTGCACCACCCTCAAGGGCGTGGAGCGCGCGGCGCGCAGCAAGGCCGAGGGCTACGGCGTCGACGAGCTGGCGATGGTCATCTCGGCGAGCGAGGCCCACAACAAGGCCAACGTCAACATGAGCCACGACGAGAACCAGGCGCTGCTCGAGCAGATGACGCGCCTCGCGCTCGACTCGGGCCACCAGGTCTTCGGCTGGGTGCTCACCAGCTTCGGCTGCCCCATTCTCGGCGACGTGCCCGTCGAGCAGGCGCTCCAGCTCGGCCAGTGGTGGAAGGACCTCGGCGCCCGCTACATCGGCTTCGGTGACACCACCGGCGTGGCCAACCCGCGCCAGGTCACCGCCTTCTACGAGCACGTGCTCTCGCACGGCATGACCCGCGACGAAGTGGTGGTGCACTTCCACGACACGCGCGGCTGGGGCGTGGCCAACTCGCTCACCGCGCTCGGCTTCGGGCTCAAGTACTTCGACAGCTCGCTGGGGGCCATCGGCGGCCAGCCCAAGACCGGCGCCGCCGGGTACCACCGCGGCTACACCGGCAACACCTGCACCGAAGACCTCGTCGGCATGTTCGAAGAGATGGGCGTGCGCACCGGCATCGACCTGCAGAAGATGATCACCCTGGGCACGCGCGCCGAAGAGGTCCTCGGGCGGCAGCTGCGCAGCAACTACATCCTCGCCGGGCCGGTGCCCCACGAGGGCATCGTCTACGACAAGCAGAAGGGCATCGTCGGCACCCGCGCGTAGCTCAGCCCGGCGCGGCCACCCGGTTCCAGGTCTGCAGCACCTCGTCCACCAGCAAGGGGAACCCCTTGCCCTTCTGGAGGCAGGCCACGCTCCCCAGCGCCGCGCAGCGCGCGAGCACGTCGGGGTCTTCGTCGGCGGTGAGCATCATCACCAGCGCCTCGGGGGCCTGGGCGCGGATCGACGCGAGCGCCGCCTCGCCCGAGACGCGGGGCATGTTCACGTCGAGCAGCACCACGTCGGGCCGGTGGCGCAGCACCGCCTCGAGCGCCTCCTGGCCGTCACCCGCCTCGGCCAGCACCTCGCAGCCGGCGCGCTGCAACCCGGTCTTCATCAACAGCCGCATCAGGCGCTCGTCGTCGGCCAGCACCACGCGCGGGAACGCCCGCTTCTCCGCCGGTGGAGGGGGCGCCACGCGCGTCGCCCCCAGCGGGTAGCGCGCGACGAAGGTGGTGCCTTCGCCTTCCACGATGTCGCGTGCCGCCGGCTGGCTGGTGAAGGCCACCAGTTGCACAGAGGCGGTGACGGTCAACGGCGACGCCAGGCTGTCGACACAGGCGCTGACCGCGGGGGTGCCGCTGGTGCCGCACACGTGCACGTAGTACAGGCGCCCGTTCCAGGCCAGCGGTGCGGCCGGGCTGGTGTACAGCGGCTGGTTGTTGGTGCCCTCTGCTGCGCGCAGGGCAGTGTCCTGTGCGTTGTTGTAGTAGC
>JBBRUE010000845.1:0-3490 GCA_038248085.1 Myxococcales bacterium
CGAGCACTTGTAGTACCGGTAAACGGCACGCCCCTTTCGGGACGATGAGGGTGTCATCGGACCCTTGCACTTGCCGCACTTGAGCAACCCGCGCAGCACGTAGTCGAAGTTCAGCCCGTGGAATTTAAGGTGCCGCGATCGGCTCTTCAGCAACTGCTGGGCACGCTCGAAGGTCTCCTTGTCGATGATGGGCTGGTGCTCCCCCGGGTGGCGCTCGTCGAAGTAGGCGACGAGGCCTCCGTAGATGGGGTTGCGCAGCAGCTTCGCCATGGTGTCCTTGCCCCACTGCGGCTTCTTGTCCTTCCGCTTCGACTTGCGCGGGAATCGTTCGCGCTCATTCATGATGCTGGCGACCGTCGACATGCGGCCGTGCGCGAGGAACAACTCGAATGCCTCTCGGACGATGGGCGCCTCGACGTCGTCGATGATGAGCTTCTTGTTTTCGACTCGGTACCCGAGGGGGCGCGGGCCACCAGTCCAAAGCCCGCGGCGGCGCGTCGCGGCGATCTTGTCGCGGGTTCGCTCGGAGATCATCTCGCGCTCGAACTCGGCGAAGCTCGCGAGCAGGTTCATCGTCAACCGGCCCATCGCGTCGGCCGTCGAGAAGTTCTGCGTCACCGAAACGAACGAGGCGTTCACCTTACCCAGGCGCTCCATCACCTTCGCGAAGTCGAGGAGCGAGCGCGAGAGCCGGTCGACCTTGTAGACGATGACGACGTCGAGCTTGCCGCTCTCAACGTCCGCCATCAGGCGCTGAAACGCCGGCCGGTCGATGTTGGCGCCCGTGAAGCCACCGTCGTCATAGAGCTCGGGCATCAACTGCCAGTTCGGTTGGCGCTTGATGTACGCGGCGCAGGCTTCGCGCTGCGCGTCGAGGCTGTTGAACTCCTGCTCGAGCCCGTGCGTGGTCGACTTGCGCGTGTAGATGGCGCAGCGCCGAGGCACGTCGGCCGCGACTGCTGGCTTCTTCTTCATCGTGGCTCCGCGGGCGGCCTCTCAGTGGGCTGGGCTTTTTCGAGCGCGGAGACGAGTCGTGCGAGGTTGGTGTTGAGCCGCTGAAGTTCGGTGACGAGCGCAGGCACCGTCGCCTCGATGAAGCGGTGGCCCATGATGGTTCGGTAGAAGGGCACGTCGCTCATTCGGCCGCTCCCTTCAGGCCGAAGAAGAGGAAGCCGTTCCACGGCGTACCCGTGATGCGGCGCGCGACCGCGCTCAAGGACTTGAAGCGCTGGTCTCGGTAGACGAAGTCCTCCGTGCCGACGCGCACCTCGTGGGTGAGGCCTTCGAACACCCGCCGGAGGACCGTTCCGACCGGCGGCAGGCGCTGGTCTCTGGCCGTGCTCTCCGATGTCGGCTGCTGCCCCGCGAGGCGCCGGCGCCAGCCCTCAGGGAGCGTGTCGCCGAGCTTCGAGATGATGTTGAGTGCCCCGGCGTCGAGCCCGCCGTACGCCAGTTCCTGGGTGCGCCAGGTCAGGCGCTTGATGAGGTGCTGCCGGTTCCGCGAGTGCGTCGGCTCGCCGTAGAGCTCCAGGTACTTCGTCGCGAGCTCGGGGACGCTCATGCCCTTGAGCGCCTTCACGTCGCGGTCGACCTCTCGATCGAACGAGCGCGCCCCAGCTCGTGCTCGCACTGCCGTTTCTCCTGCCGTTGTCATCGTCTCTCCAATGTCGGAGGCGGGATGCCCGTCGACGTCGGACATGGACGCTCTGGCCCCGGGAGAAGACAAGTCGAGAAGCGAAGAGCGAGTCGTCATCGCGCAGTGCCTCCCCGACGCTCGCGCTGCTGCTTCAGGAGCAGGTCGACGAGCGTCTCGGCGAGCACGTCGACGACGTCGGCCCGGCGGCGTTGCAGGTCGACGATCTCAGTTGGTGCCGCGGGCTGATCGGCCGGGGCGGCGGTCTTCGACTGGCGTGGTTCGTCACTCATGCTGTTGAAAATGCGGTTTGCGAATTCGGCAGAGGACACCGACCTTGGCAGATCAGCGGAATCGCTACGGGGGCGGCAAATCGGCCCTGGCGCGAACAGGCGAAAATCCGGGCCCTCTTGACGACTGCTCATTTGTTCAGTATCTCGCAAACACATGAGGGAGGCCCTGATGGTGACGCGCGAGCGCCTGGGAGATCGAATCAAGCGGCTGCGGAAGCAGCGAGAGCTCGGGTTGCGGGAGACCGCCCTCAAGCTCGACATCTCCGCCTCGTACCTCTCGTTGATTGAGACGGGCCAGGTGAAGACGCCCCCCGCAGCGAAGGTCATCGCGGACATCGCGACACTGCTCGATGACGACTTCGACGGGCTGATGCTCCTCGCCGGCCGCGTTCCCGAGGACATCGAGGACAGCCTCGTCGCCGACCCGGCGCTGGCCACGTTCCTGCGCACGGCGAGCGCACAAGGCTTCAGCGGCAAGGACCTCATCGAGCTGCTCGAGACCAAAGGGGGGAAGACGTGATGCGTGTCCAAGTTCCGTTCCTGACGCTGAAGGAGATCGAGCGGTCGGCCGATGACCTGCTCGCCAGGTACTCGTGTTCCCGTGGCGCGCTCTGCGGCGCCGTCGACGTCGACTTCGTCATCGAGCGGGTCCTCGGACTCGATCTCGCGGTCATCGACCTGAAGGGGCTACTGGGAAACCCCGACGTGCTCGGTGCGACGGTCGTCGATCAGAAGGGGATCTACGTCGACCAGTCGCTCGAGCAGCACCCTGGCCGGTTCGCCTTCACTCTCGCGCACGAGGTCGGCCACTGGGTGCTGCATCGGCCCCACCTTTCCGCCCACCCCGAGGGGAGCGCGTTGTTCGACCTCTCCGAGTTCAGCGAGCCTCAGCCCGCGTGGGGGCCCGTCAGGAAACCGCGGGTCGAGTGCCAAGCCGACCAGTTCGCGGCCTGCCTGCTGATGCCCGGCCGGTTGGTGCGCGCCGCAGTTCACGAGGCCTTCGGCGGGCGCCTCCCGACCTGGGAAGGCATTCAAGCGCGCCTGCGGACCAGGCAGCTCGACCCCACCTTCATCGACGTCGCTGCGCAGGTCATCGCTGCCGGCAGCTTCGACAACGTCTCCAACACCGCGATGCGCATTCGGCTGCTCGACCTGAAGCTCGTGGTCGACGCGTCGGACCCTCAGCGCTCGCTGCTCTGAAGTCTTCCGCCGAGCCCGCAATGCCGCACGTCCTCAATGTCCGTCGTTCAGTAAACATTCAACAGCGAGAGCACGAATGACCCACCGTGAATGGAGCCCCAAGCCGTTCTTCCGCCACCTCACCCCTGCAGCGCTTGCCGACCTTCGTTCTTGGGCGGCTGCAGACCTGCGGGCCGATGGCTCGGGCAAGCCATGGGAGCAGATGTACCGTATCCGTTCAGCGACCACCGTTCCCCAAGTTGAGCTGAACGGCGTATTTGATCGCGGACGCTACGGCGACAGGTGAGCGCTGTTCCGTGGCGCACTCGGAGTCGGGCCTTGGGCCCAGAGGGCGCGAGATGGCATGCACGAAGGAAGAAATTCA
>JBBRUE010000846.1:0-3487 GCA_038248085.1 Myxococcales bacterium
ACCACCGCGCGCTCCATCGCGGGGCGATCGACGGGGCGTACTGGGCGTGGCTTGCGCGAGGTCACTTGCGATAGGTGACGCAGTACTCGGGGGTCTCCCACAGCATCAGCTCCTCGAGGCCGGGCACCAGCGGCTCGAGGCGTTCCCACATCCACACCACGATGTTCTCCGCGGTGGGGTTCTCGACGATGTCGTTGAGGTAATAGTGGTCGAGCTTGATCAGCACCTGGTCCCACACCGTCTTCTTCACTTCGTCGAAGTCACGGATCATCCCGTCCTTCGGCTGGGGACGGCCGGCCAACGAGAGGCGCAGCACGTAGTTGTGGCCATGCAGCCGTTTGCACGGCCCGTCGTAGAACGGGAGCATGTGCGCGGCGCTGAAGTGAAAATCGACGGAGAGCAGCATCTTCATGACGGCGCCCGCCGTACACCCACGACGTTCATGAGTCGAGCCCTCGCCACTAGAAGTACCGCACGGCCTCGGGGCGCGTGAGGGCCGACACCGGCACGTCGACCTCGACCTCGTCAGTGGGGATGAACGCCGGCCGATCGATGCACAAGAAGCTCTGCTCGATGTCGGTGGTGTTCTCGTAGCGGTGGGGGAAGCCGCGCGGCCAGGTGTGGGCGAGACCGGCGGCCACCGGCTCGCCCTGGAGCAGGAAGCCGGTGCCCAGCACCAGCTCCGACTCGTCGAGGTGGTGGTGCACGTGCGTCGGGAGCACCGTCTTCGGCGAGATGCGCTCGCGGTACACCCCGCATTCCCGTGTCTCGAAGACCACGTCGACGTGGCCGAACGACTTGACCTCGCTCTTGAGCGGGAAGTCGGCGCGCTTGCGGCGGATCTCCAGCGTCGGCACCGCGGCCCCGGAGAGCGCGACGAGCTTCGAGATGCGCACGTCGACCTCCTCGACGGGGGGGCGCGGCACGTCGGCGCTCGGCACCGCGAGCACCCACGCCGCCACGGCCTCGGCCGCCGACTCCAGCAGGCGGAAGCGGCTGGCCATGAGGATGAAGCGGAGCTCGCCCAGCAGGCGGGCGTAGTCGACGGTCTGCACCAGCCGCCCGTTGCGGGCTGCCTCGCGGGTGTCGAAGTGGAGCGTCACGTCGAGCTCCACCGGCTGCGGCGTGTTCCGCTCGTAGTCGAAGAGGCCCACGATGCAGTCGAAGCGCATGCCGCGCAGGGAGAGTCTGTCGAGTTGCCGGCTCATGCGACGCTGAGGCCTCCGTCTACGCGAATGGTTTGACCGGTGATGTACGGCGCCTGCGCGAGGAACACGACTGCCTGGGCGACGTCTTCCGGGCTGCCCTCGCGGCCGAGCGGCACGCGGTCGAGCACCTCGGCCTTCTGCGCGTCGGTGGTCTCGGCGGCCATCGCGACCGGCCCCGGGGCGACGGCGTTCACGCGGATCTTCGGGCCCAGCTCGAGGGCCCACGCGCGGGTCAGTTGATCGAGCGCGGCCTTCGACGCCAGGTAGTGCGAGAAGAAGTGGGTCGTGGTGTAGGCGTGGGTGACGGCCATGTCGGTGATGTTGATCACGCACCCGGCCCCGCCCGCCTCGAGCGCCGGACGCAGCGCCTGGGTGAGGAGGAACGGCGCGACGACGTTGACTGACAGCATGTGCTTGAGCTGGGCGCGGGTGATGTCGGCGAAGGCCACGTGCTCGTAGGCGGTGGCGCTGTTGATCAGCACCGTGAGCTCGGTGACCCGCGCGGCGAGCGACGCAGGCCCCTCGGGAGCCGCGAGATCGGCGATCTCGACCCGCGCGGTACGACCCAGCGCCCGGAGCTCGGCGACCACCGACTCGGCGGCCTTCACCGAGCGGTTGGCATGCACCACGACGTCGAAGCCCGCGCGGCCCAACGCGAGCGCGATGGCGCGCCCCACGCGGATTCCGCCTCCCGTGACGAGCGCCGTGGGCATGGCGCGGGACGTAACCGCGTCCCCCTTCGACTTCAATCAACCATTGGGGGCCCCCCCCGGCGCCCCCAGGGGTCAGCGGACGATCTTCAAGTTGAAGGTGCCGGTCTTGAGCGAACCGTAGAGGCGCAGCCAGATGGGCAGCACCGACTCGGTCGCGCGGGCGGCGGTGATGTCCCCCACGTCCACCACTTCGTCCGCATTCCAGCCGAAGCTGAAGAGCAGGTTCTTCACGGTCTCCTTCGCCGCCGGGTCGTTGCCCGCGACGAAGGTGTGGTGCGACTCGGGCAGCAGGCGCGGGTTGACCATCAGCCCGCACCACATGGTGTTGAGCGCCTTCACCACGCGCGCCCTGGGGAACTCGCGCTGCACGGCCTCGCCCAGCGAGTCGGTGTTCGAGATGAACAGGCTCGGCGGCATGCCCTTCGAGAAGTCGAGCGGGTTCGAGAGGTCGACGACCACCTTGCCCGCGGAGTGCTCCGCGCCCGCCATCTTGAACGCCTCGATGGTGCCGGCGCCGAGGGTGGCGTTGATGATGAGCTCACCGAACTTCGCGGCGTCAGCGAAGGTGCCAGTGCTCGCCTTCGCGCCCGCCTTCTTCACCCACGCCAGCGCCTTCTCGTTGTTTGCGGTGCGGCTGCCCATCTTCACTTCGTGTCCCAGCTCGACCAGCTTCGAGCCGAGGGTCTCTCCGACACTTCCAGTTCCAAAGACGGCGATCTTCATGGGGCGGAACGTAGGCACGCGGGGCGCGGTCCAGAAGACCCACGCTGGCCATATGACTCATTCCACGCTGGAATGAATGGATGGACCGGCTCCAGCAGCTCCGGGTGTTCTCGCGGGTGGTCGAGCGCGGCAGTCTCTCGCGCGCGGCCCAGGATCTCGACACCACCCAGCCCACGGTGAGCAAGGCGATCGCGGAGCTCGAGAAGAGCCTCAAGACCCAGCTGCTGCTGCGCAGCACGCGCCGACTCACGGTGACCGAGGCCGGGAGGCAGTTCTACGCGCGCTGCCTGAGCCTGCTCGAGACGTGGGACGAGGCGTCATCGGAGCTGGGGGAGTCCGACGGGCCGCGCGGACTGCTCAAGGTGCACGGGCCGGTGGTGTTGGGGGAGATGTACCTCGGGCCGATCGCCGTCGAGTTCCAGCGCAAGCACCCCCTCGTGCGGTGCGACCTGACGTTCCTCGACGGGTTCATCGACCTGGTGGCCGAGGGGGCCGACCTCGCGGTGCGGCTGGGCACGGTGAGCGACCCGACCGTCGTCCGCCGGAAGCTGGGGACGATGCGGCGCCTGCTGGTGGCGGCGCCGGCGTACCTCCACGCGCGGGGCGTGCCGAAGAAACCGCAAGACCTGCGGACCCACGACTGGGTGCGGTTCTCGGGCCTCGCGGGCGGAGACTCGCAGATGGTCGGCAAGGAAACGGTCGCCTTCACCCCGACCTTTCTGGCGAACAACGCGGTGGTGCTGAAAGACGCCCTGCTCCGCGGGCTGGGGGTCGGGTTGGTGACCGACGCCGCCGGCGCCTGGTCCTTCACGCCCGCCACCGCGTTGACCGCGGCCTCGCACA
>JBBRUE010000847.1:0-3478 GCA_038248085.1 Myxococcales bacterium
CGAACATCCTCGAGTTCCGCGCGTTCCTGCGTGCCCTCACAGTGCCGCCCGCGCAAACCGAAGGCGTCGTGCCGACGGCGCCGCCGCGCGTGCTGGTCATCTGGCCGAAGTTCCTCACCATCGAGTGCGTCATCGCGAGCGTCGACTTTCAGTACCGCCAGTTCGCGGTCGACTCGACGCTGCTCGCCTACGCGGCGTCGGTCACCTTCGAAGAGGTGCTCGATCGCCGGGTGACGAGCGAGGACCTCCGTCGGCAGGTGTTGTGATGGCGCCGCAGGTCGGCTCGCGGCACGCCTTCACGCGCGGAGAGCGCGGCGACGACGGCCGCCTCTTTCTCAGCGAGCGCGAACCCTACGTTCTCCATGAGCACCCCGACACGCGCACCCACGTCGTGGCGCAGGGCGACACCTTGTACGACCTCGCCGGGAAGTACTTCGCGCCGCTCCCGCGAGCCTGTGGCTTCTGGTGGGCCATCGCCGACTTCCAGCCGGACCCGGTCATCGATCCGACCCTTCAGCTCGACGTCGGGCGCCAGCTGCTCATCCCCAGCGTGCGGGTGCTGACCGACGTCATCCTGGGCGAGCAGCGGCGGAGGGACGAATGAACCCCTCAGACCGAAGCGCACCCGGCGTGCGGATCACCGCGCTGGCGTCAGAGCGGGCCCCTGCCGGAGTGCCGATCAGCCTCGACGGCCGCATTCTCGGCTTCACCTACGAAGACACCGCACTGAAGGCGGACCAGGCCTCCATCCAACTCGACAACTTCGACCTCTCGCTCTTCGACCGGTCGGAGCTCGCGGGCGGGGCGGTGCTTGAAGTCTCGTGGGGCTACCCGGGCAACATGGCGCCGCCGCGGCGGGTAGTGGTGAAGAAGCTCAAAGGCTTCCAAACACTCACCGTCGAGGGGCAGGCGAGCAGCGTGCTGCTGAACCTCCAGGCGAAGACGCGCTCATGGACGGGGAGGCGCCGCAGCGACGTCGTGCGCGAGGTGGCGGCCGAGTACGGCTTCGTCGGTGAGGTGGTCGACGTCGGCGACACCTCCGAGGTGCTCGAGTCGGTGCACCAGGCGGGGGAGACGGACGCGCGTTTCCTCCGGCGACTGGCCGCACGCGAGGAGTTCGAGTTCTTCGTGGACGACTCCGGCTTCCATTGGCGCGCGCGCACGCAGGCCGCCCCGCCGACCCACGTTCTGACCTGGTACTCGGACCCCGGGCGTGGCGACGTCATGTCCGTCAGCGTCGAGACCGACCTCGTACGGCGCGTGGGCCGCGTCGACGTGCGAGGCCGAGACCCGCTCAACAAGGCGCCGGTGGAGGCGAGCGCCAGCAGCGCGAACGTCGGCCGCCCCACGCTGGGCGAGCTTGTCGAGGTGGTTGACCCGGAGACGGGCACGACGTCGCTCCAGCGCCGGAACGCGACGGCGAGCACTCACCCGACGGCAGCGACCAACTCCGATGCCGCCAGTAGGGAAGCGGCCGCTCGCTTCCGCGCCGCCGAGCGGGACACGGTGAAGCTTTCGATGCAGGTGGTCGGCGACCCCACGCTGCGCGCGAAGGCCGTCGTCGAGGTGCGTGGCATCTCGAGCACGCTCTCGGGCAAGTACTACGTGACGGAGGCGAAACACGTCATCGGCGCGACCGCGTACGTGGTCGGCCTCAAGCTGACCCGCGACGGCATGGGCACCGGCGTGACGGGACGGCCCCAGGGCGGGCAGCCGAACCGCAATCCGCCTGCCACCGGCGCCGCGCTCAAGCCCATCGAGGTGGTCGACGCCGAGGGTGGTGGCACCCACGTCGAGTACCGCCACGACGGGAAGACCATCGGCGCCGAGGACCCGGAGTCGGGAATGAGCGTGCCGCGATGAGCACCTTCGACGACGACATCCAGCGGAACGACACGCTGCGGCTTGGCATGTACGTCGGCTACGTCACCGACAGGAACGACGACGCCCGGTTGGGGCGCGTGCGCGTGTGCATCCCGGGTGTCATCGAGCCTGAGAGCGCCTGGGCCTGGCCGCTCGGCACCGTCGGCGGCGGCAGCAAGGATCGCGGCTTCTTCGCCGTGCCCGAGAAGCACGCCGAGGTGGCCGTCTTCTTCAACCAGGGCAAGGAGGACGCGCCGTACTACCTCGCCGCGCACTGGGGAAAGCCGGGCGGCGACAGCGAGGTGCCCATCGAGGGGCAGCGAAACCCACCCGACAACCGCGTGTTCGCGACGAAGACCTTCCGCATCGAGCTCGACGAGTCGGAGAAGAGCCGCAAGCTGAAGCTGACCAACAAGAAGACGGGCGACTCCCTGACGTTCGACGCGGAGGACAACACCGTCACCCTCGAGGCCACTACGGCGCTGACGTTGCGCGCGGTGGGCGCCATCTCCATCGAGGCACCCAACGTCACCATCGCCGGTCGCGCCGTGCGGCCCTCGGCCGACCCCATCTGAAGGAGCGTCATGGCCCTGCCCATCCTGATTCGCATTCCCGCTGCGCCGGACCCGCTCTCGATGACGCTGCCGGGCGGCGTCACCATGCAGCAGCAGGATCTGCTGAGGGTGATTCAGCCCGCTCTCACGCCGCTCATGCCGGTGTTCAACATCCTCGACGCCGTCATCGCGGTGTTCAACACGGTGAAGGCCATCCCCGAGTCGCTCGGTCCGCCGCCGGACCCGACCAAGCTGGTCAGCGCCATCGTCGAGATGACGAAGAAGGTCTCGAAGCTGCTACGCCTCGTGCCGCAACTGTCGCTGCCGTACACCATCATCGGCGTCGTCGACCTGGTGCTGGACACGCTGAGCAAGCTCCGGGACCAGCTGGTCTTCCTGCAACACGCGGCGCAGCGGTTGGGCGTGATGACCCAGCGCGCGGCCGAGCTCAACGACGCGGGGCTCGCGGCCATCGCGGCCTGCACGCGCGCGAACATCGAGCAGGAGGCAACGAACCTGGGCAAGGGGCTCGGTGCGTTGGGAACGCTGTTGGGCATCCTCGACATCTTCATGGCGATGATCGGCGGCCCCAAGGCGCCCAACCTCTCGGCGATGTCCGGCAAGCCGCTCGACGAGGCAGTGAAACCGCTGGATGACCTCGTGAAGACCCTGCAGCAGCTCCGCAGCGCAATCCCGGTGCCCTGATGCGCCCGCCGACCAATCTGCTCATCCCCTTCAGGCGAGACAAGAAGCGCGACTTCGCCGCCGGCAGCGGGGAGGCGCTCCTCGCATCAAAGGTGCGCCAGGCCCTGCTCACGGAAGGGGCCACACCGCGCTCCTCGGGCGAGCTGCTCTGGAGGACCAACTTCGGGGCAGGTCTGGCGTTGCTGCGCCACCAGCGCAACGACGCGGTTCTTGGCGAGCTCGCACAGGTCGACGGCGCCGCGCCCTTGCGGTGCAGCCAGCCTTCGGGCCGCCGCGCGACGTTGTTGTGGGTGAGGTCGAGCTTCCGTTCGCCCGTCGCGCCGATGCATTCCATGAAGCGCCGCGCGATCAACGCC
>JBBRUE010000848.1:0-3467 GCA_038248085.1 Myxococcales bacterium
CCGATCGACATCGCCTACGACGGGTTCAGCATCGAAGTGCCGCTGCGTGAGTGACCCCTGGAAGCGCCGCTTCGTCTACCCCTCGCTCTTCGAGAGCTACGTGAAGGGGCTCGGCGAGCGCTTCACCTGCGAGACGCGCGCGAAGCTCGCCGCCGCGGGGCTGAACCTCGAGGCGCTGCCGCCGGCCATCCCCGCGCGCGACATGGCGAAGTACCGCGAGATCATCACGCTGGGCGCCTGGCCCGGCGAGTCGCGCGACGAGCGGCTGCGCCTGCTGGGGCTGTGGATGATCCGCGGGTGGCAACGGGGGCTGCTCGGCTCGGCCGCCACCCAGCTGCTGCGCCTCGTCGGCCCGCGGGCCACCCTGGCGCGGCTCGACCGCGTGTTCTCCACCACCAACAACTTCAGCCGTGCGCGCACCACCTTCCTCGGCGACAAAGAAGTGCTCCTCGCGATCAACGACGTCGAGGACATGCCGACCTACTGGGTGGGCATCATGGAGGCCGGGCTCGAGATGCTCGGCCTCGAGGGCGCCGTCACCATCGACTCGCGCCAGCCCGACGAGGTGACGCTCCGGGTCACGTGGAAGTGACCGCTACGTCGTCTCGCGCTCGAGCCCGAAGCTGTGCATCAGGTTGTAGACGTGGCTGCGGGTGAGCTCGAGCTTGCGCGCGACGTCGCGCACGTTCCACGCGCACGCTTCGAGCTCGCGGCGCAGCAGCTCCCGCTGGAACTGGCGCGTCGACGCCGCGAACGAAATCGGCGCGCCGTTCCCCCCGGGCACGGCCGGCCGCTCGTCGAGGTGCCGCGCCTCGAGCTGGGGCGCGCGCTCGGCCACCGCGCGAATGAGCGCCTGCTCGAGGCGGCCCCGGAGCTGCCGCACGTTGCCCGGCCACTCCATCGCCTCGCAGGCGACGCAGAAGCTGGTCGCCAGGGGCAGCGCGGGCAGCGAGTGCTCGAAGGTCACCCGCTTGACCAGCACCTCGAGAATCGGCGCGAGGTCCTCGCGGCGTTCGGCCAGCGCCGGCACGCGAATCGAGAAGGCGTTGAGCCGGTAGAGGAGGTCTTCGCGGAACCGCTTGTCGTGGACCAGGGCGGGCAGTGAGGCGTTGCTCGCGGCGATGACGCGGATGTTGGCGGTGGTGAGGGCCGTCGAGCCGAGCGCGTAGTACTGCCGGCTCTGGAGCAACTGCAGCAGCTTGGCCTGGGCCGAGAGGGGCAGCTCGCCGACCTCGTCGAGGAACAGGGTGCCGCCCTCGGCCGAGGCGATCTTCCCGGGCGTGCGCCGCGCGCCGGTGAAGGCCCCGTCGCGCGTCCCGAACAGCTCGCTCTCGAAGAGCGACTCGGGAATCGCGGCGCAGTTGAGCTCGACGAAGGGGCCGTCGCGCCGCGGCGAGTTGTCGTGAATCGCGCGGGCCAGCTGCGTCTTGCCGGTCCCGGAGTCGCCGGTGAGCAGCACGATGATGTCGAGCGGCGAGACGAGCGCGAGCTGATCGAAGACGCGCGCGAGGGTGCAGCTGCGCCCGGCCAGGCCCTCGAGCCGGAGCGATCGCCGGTAGGGAGCCGTGGGGTCGGCGCCGCGCGCATCAGCCGGCAGCGCCGCGGCGTCGAGGACCGGCCCGAGGAAACGCGCGACGTGCTCGACGAGTCGTACGTCATCAGCGGTGAACGGGCCCGCCTCGGGGGCGCCCTCGAGGTACAGCGAGCCCGGCTGCGCCGAGGTGATGGGAACGCACATCACCGCCTCGGTGCGGTCCCCGGCGCCTCCTTCGAGCCCCGCGCGGGGCAGGTGGAGCGTCTGACCGGAGGCGATGGCCGAGGCCACGATGCCCCGCTCGGTGACGCCGCGGATCTCGGCTTCCTGCTCGGTGGTGCACTGAAACGAGACCGCGAGGGTGCCGCCGTCGCTGCGGTACAGCTCGAGATAGGCGCGCTGGGCGCGAACCACCTCGGCCAGCCAGGCGACCACCATCCGGAGCCACGCCGCCGTCGCTTCCTGGGGCGGCCAATGCGTCAACTCACGGAGAAATTGCCGTTCCCGCTCCAGCCGTACTTCCTGTGGCACGACCCGAGCTTAGCCGACCGCCCGGGCCAGTTCGTCCCCGAGACTGGGGACCCCCCTTTACTTCGTCCACTGATCGAGCCACCCGAGCACGGTCTCGTGCCACACGATGGAGTTCTGCGGCTTGAGCACCCAGTGGTTCTCGTCGGGGAAGTAGAGGAACTTCGACGGAATGCCCTTGCGCTGGAGCGCGGTGAAGGTGGCCATGCCGTGGGTCTCGACGACCCGGTAGTCCTTGCCGCCGTGCACCACCAGCATCGGCGTCTTCCACTTCGAGACGTGATCGATGGGGTTGTGCTTCGCGTAGCCCGCGAGGTTCTCCCACGGGGTGCCGCCGTGTTCCCACTCGGGGAACCAGAGCTCCTCGGTGTCGAAGTAGGCGAAGCGCTCGTCGAGGTTGCCGTCGTGGCTGACGAGGCACTTCCACGGCTCGCTCCAGTTCCCGGCGATCCAGTTCACCATGAAGCCGCCGTAGCTGGCGCCGAGCGCGCACTGCCGCTTCTGGTCGATGAACGGGTACCTCTGCTGCGCTGCGGCGAGGCCCTTCTGCAGGTCTTCGAGCGGCTTGCCGCCCCAGTCACCCGAGATGGCGTCGGTGAAGCCCTGGCCGTAGCCGGTCGAACCGTGGAAATCGATCATCACCGCCACGTAGCCGCGGGCTGCGTAGGACTGCGGGTTCCAGCGGTAGTGCCAGTGGTTGCCGAAGCTGCCCTGCGGGCCGCCGTGAATGAGGAACGCCAGGGGGTACTTCTTCTTCGCGTCGAAGCCGGCCGGCTTGACCACGTAGCCGTACACCAGGTCGTCATTGGCGCCCTTGAAGCTGAACTGCTCCGGGGTGCCCAGCGCGAAGCCGGAGAAGGCCTCGGCGTTGACGTCGGTGAGGCGCTGCAGGCCACCCTTCCCGTCGAAGGGGAGCAGGAAGAGATCGGAGGCCGAGGTCAGCGAGTCCTGCACCACGACCAGGCCGCCCTTCGCCACCGCGAGCTCGGTGATGGTGCCCTCGCTGAGCAGCTTCGTCACCTGGCCCGTCGCCACCTCGACGGAGAACACGCCGAGCTGGCCGAGATCTTCGGCGGTGATGAAGAGCGTCTTGCCGTCGGCGCTCCAGGCGAGCGACTCGGCCGAGCGATCCCACGCGTCGGTCAGGGAGCGCTCCTTGCCGGTGGCCAGGTCCCGCACCAGCACGCGGCGCTTGTCGGCCTCGAACTTCGGGCGGCTCATCGCGAGGTAGGCCAGCTGCTTGCCGTCGGGTGAGAAGGCGGGGTTCGAGTCGGTGGCGCGGTTGTTCTGGGTGAGCTTGATCGCCGCCATCTTCCCGTCGAGCGGGGCGGAGAAGAGATCGAGGTCGGTGCTCCACGCCTCTTCGCGGCCCACGTCGCGGGCGACGTAGACGACCGATTTGCCG
>JBBRUE010000849.1:0-3467 GCA_038248085.1 Myxococcales bacterium
AGCGGGGAGAGGGCCGGGGTGAGGGGCCGCCTCGGCACGATGCCGCGGTCGGGAACGATGTTCAAAACAGGGTGGCCGGAGTGAAGAATCGAGTTGCGTGGCTGGCAGCCTTGCTGGGGATGGCCGCGTGCTCACCCGCGGAGCTTCGCGTGAGGGACCCGGGAGCTGACGCCGGCGTCACCGATGCAGGCGTCACCGATGCAGGCGTCGTCGATGCAGGAGTCGTCGATGCGGGCGTCGTCATCGATGCAGGCGTCACCGATGCAGGCGTCACCGATGCGGGGGTCGTCTTCGATGCCGGCACCGACGCGGGTGTCGTCGACGCGGGGCAGTGCGTCGTGCTCGTCGCGGCACCCGACGTCGATCCGTGGTCGGTGCGCCTGCCCTCGGCCGGCTTCGGCGGGACGCTCACCCAGACCACCGGAGGCCACCAGGACGTGTTCCTCCGGAGCCCCTCACCGCTCGACTACACGCGCATCGGCGTGCGGCTCGACTGGGGCGGCACCATCGTCTTCTGGGGGCTCGGCGCGAACGCTGCGTCGAACACCATCGACGCCAACGACACCGGCCGCGAAGTGCAGATCGCCCTCTACGACCCGCAGCGCGTCCGCCAGTCGTGCGCCTTCAACGCGTCGTGCGCGACGTCGACCACGTCGTGCGGCAACTCCATCACCTTCCTCGGCTGGGACCCGGTGCAGGGCGGCGACGAGTGCAACCGCGGCGCATCGGCGAGCTGGAGCGTGGTCGGCGACGCGCTGCGCGTGGTGGTGACCCCGGTGCAGTGGAACCCCGACTGGGACGCCAACGACTGCCGCACCACCGCGTGCGCCGGAGCCGCGCGCCCGGCGCAGGTGCAATACGTCATGGAGCTGCGCTTCGTGGACCTCCTCGTGGTGGAGCTCACGGTCGAGGTGCAGAGCCTGGAGACGATCGACCACGGCCTCACCGCCCAGGAGTTCCCGACGCTGTACGTCGCGCACGGAACGGGCGGCCCCGACTTGCCGATCTTGCTGGACGCGGCCGGCCAGGCGATCGCCATCGACCAACCCGCAAACGACGGCTTCACGGTGAAGAACTTCGTGAGCGGTGCGCCGTGGGTGAGCTTCCAGAACGTGACGCGCGACTACGGCGTCGGCCTCGCGATGGACCAGGGGATCACCAGCTACCAGGGCTGGGCCGGCAACGGCACCACCGCGCCCTACTTCCACAACGTGCGCGCGAACATCGCCTTCGGGCTCACCCACGGCGCGACGGTGCGCGGCCGTTCGTACCTCGCGCTCGGCGGCTTCAGCACCATGGCCTCGACGCTGGGCTCGGTCCTCTCGCGGCGGCCGGCCTTTGGCGTCGTCGACCTGCCGGCGGCCGGAGGCGTTTCGCACGGCGCGGCGGTTCAGGTCTCGGGCTGGGTGCTCGCGCCGACGCAGGTGACGACGGTGCAGGTCGAGCTCGATGGCAACGTGGTCACCACCCTGCCCGTCACCGGCAACCGCGCCGACGTCTGCGCGGTGTACCCCGACTATGCGGGCTGCCCTTCGGTCGGCTACGCGGGCGCGGTCTCGCTGGCCGGGCTCGATGCGTGCGTGCACTCGATGAAGGTCGTCGCCCTCAGCGCGACCGGCACGCGCACCGTGCTGGGCGAGCGGCTCGTTCAGCGCTGAACCCTGATCTGGCGCAGCGCGAACTCAGCCGTGCTTCGCCATCGCGCGCGCCTGCGCTGCGAAGCCGGCCTGCACCCGCGCCAGGGGGATGAAGCGGGCGAGGAGTCCGTCGAACATCTCTGTGCTCTCGTACCGGGTGCGGGTGTCGCCGAGCTTCGTCAGTCGCTGCACGCGTTCGGCGCGCACGAGGCCGAACTCGGGGAGCGCCCCGGTGAAGCGCCACACCAGCTCGGCCGACGTCGCCGTGCGTTCCACCCGAGTCACCACTTCGCCCGACGACGCACGGCCTCCATCGGGCCAGCGCACGTCGAAGCGCACACGGGCCCCGACCTCCGCGCGCGCGGCGCCGGCCACCTTCACCACGAACGGGTTCCACCGCCCGTAGTTCGAGAAGTCGGCCAACTGCTCGAACACCTCGTCCAGGGGTCGCTCGAGCTCCACGTCGATCCGCGCGCTGATGCCGGCCCTGTGCGCACTCTGGGCGAGAGGCCTTTGCGGCTCCATCGACTGACGCTTCAGCGGTTGCGCAGGTGCGCGAGCGCGTCGCCGATGCGCTGCTCGTAGCCCGGCGCCTTGAAGCGCGGGTTCTTCTGCATCCACAGCAGGAAGTCGCGGAGCTCGGGTGCGCGGCGCACTTCGGCCGCCCGCATCATCGCCCAGCACATGCCGTCGGTGTCGCGCGCGCTGGTGCGGCGCTTCCACAAGGCTGCGAACATGGTGTCGTCGGCAGAGAACTCCGCGAGGATCGCCGCCGAACAATCACGCGAGCGGGAGTCGTCATGGGTCAGCGCCCGGGCGAGCCGCGCGGTGGTGTCGGCGTCGGGCTTGCCCATCGCCAGCAGCGAGCCCAGCGGCATGTGCGCCGGCCGGCCCTCGGGCAGATCGAGGAGATCCGGCGTGGGGTGCTCGATGATGCTCAGCAACGCCTCGACGACCTCGGGCCGACCGGTCTCGCCGAGCAGCGCGTCGACGTGCAGCAACACCTGCTTGTCGGGGTAGCGCAGCGCGAGCAGCAGCCCGGGGAGGATGGCGTCGATGTGCTCGCGGAACCACGCGCGGCCGATCGCGGGGTCGCGCGGCTGCCCCTCTTCCCACCAGGTGAGCTTCTCGATGGTCTCCTGCGCGAGGTCTTCACCGGCGGCGAGGAACTGCGTGCGCAGCACGTCGCCGTCGAAGCCCGGGTCGTCCTGGTCCCAGTACCCGACCAGCTCATCGAGCCGGCGGCGCCAATCGGGAGGGGTCACCTCGGTGAAGCCCTCGGCCAGCTGCTCCTTGACCGTCGCGTCGAGATCGTTGGCGGCGAGGACCGGGGCGTCGAACTTGCGGCTGCGGGAGACGATGTCGCCTTCGCTGGTGATGCGGAGCTCGACGGCGCTGCGGTTGAGACGGATCTCCCAGAGGCGACCGTCGGGATGCGTGAATCGTCGATAGGGAGGTGGGGGCGCCATCGGCCGTCCTTACCACGTGGACGAGTGCCGAAGCGTTCGGCGCTCGAGTTGCCGGTATGCGCGCTCGCTGGGGAGTCCTCTGTGCTCGGGCTCGTGCTGGGCCTGTTCGCGCTCGGGCTCACGCCGCGGTGACGCTCAGGGCCTGCCCCTCTCCCCCGCTGGGGGCGAGGGCAACAGCAGTCGAGGCAGGAGTTCTTCCGCGCCGCCGAGCAGGTTCACCAACTTCGGGAACGGCGCCGGCTCGACGTTGACGTTGATCATCAGCGCGCCCGACACGTCGCCGCAGCGCAAGGCGTAGCTGGTGATGCCCACCGAGAACGAGGTGCCCACGAAGACCAGCACGTCGGCGTCGTTGAGCGCC
>JBBRUE010000850.1:0-3464 GCA_038248085.1 Myxococcales bacterium
ATCGGCCTCAACTTCGCGTCGGCGCTGCGCAGCTTCCTGCGGCAGGACCCCGACACGATCATGATCGGTGAGATCCGCGACTTCGAGACCGCGGAAATCGGCGTGAAGGCCGCGCTCACCGGCCACTTGGTGCTCTCCACGCTCCACACCAACGACGCGCCGGGCACCGTCAGCCGCCTGCTGAACATGGGCATCGAGCCCTTCATGGTCACCGCGTCGCTCAACCTCATTCTCGCCCAGCGTCTCGCGCGCCGGCTCTGCCAGACGTGCAAGAAGCCAGTGCAGAACGTCGACGAGCAGGCGCTCATCGATGCCGGTATCGCGGCCGACAAGATCGGTTCCTTCACGCTCTACGAGAAGGGCGGTTGCAAGGAATGCAACGATCGTGGCTACCGCGGCCGCGTCGCCGTCTACGAAGTCATGCCCTTCTGGGACCCCCTGAAGGAGATCGTAATCAACGGTGCCTCGGCCGCCGAGCTGAAGCAGGAGGCCATCCGCCTCGGCATGCAGACGCTCCGCATGGCCGCCCTGGCCAAGGTCATGGGCGGCATGACCACCATCGAAGAAGCGGTGAGCAACACCGCTCCTGACCGCTTCTAAGGAGAGTTTTCGTGGCCAACCTGCATCAGCTGCTCAAGGCGATGGTCGATCGTGGCGCGTCCGACCTGCACATCACCACCGGGTCTCCTCCGCAGCTGCGCATCGACGGCGACCTCGTGCCGCTGAAGATGAACCCGCTCACCCCGGTCGAGACGAAGCAGCTCTGCTATTCGATCCTCACCGACGCCCAGAAGCACAAGTTCGAAGAAGAGAACGAGCTGGACCTCTCGTTCGGGGTGAAGGGGCTCTCGCGCTTCCGTTCGAACATCTTCATGCAACGTGGTGCCGTGGCCGGCGCGTTCCGGACGATTCCCTTCAAGATCCTCACCTTCGCCGAGCTCGGGCTTCCGCCGATCGTCTCGGAGCTCTCGAAGCGGCCGCGCGGGCTGATGCTGGTGACGGGGCCCACGGGGTCAGGGAAGTCGACCACCCTGGCGTCGATCATCGACAAGGTGAACACCGATCGTCACGAGCACATCATGACGATCGAGGACCCGATCGAGTACTTGCACCCGCACAAGAATTGCCTCGTCAACCAGCGCGAGGTCGGCGCCGACACGAAGTCGTTCAAGCTCGCGCTCAAGTACATCCTCCGGCAGGACCCGGACGTGGTGCTGGTCGGCGAGATGCGCGACCTCGAGACGATCGAGGCGGCGCTGGTGATCGCCGAGACGGGTCACATCGCCTTCGCCACGCTCCACACCAACAGCGCGGTGCAGACCATCAACCGCATCCTCGACGTGTTCCCTCCGTACCAGCAGCCGCAGGTGAGGGCGCAGCTGTCGTTCGTGCTCGAGGGCATCATGTCGCAGTCGCTGCTGGCAAAGGCCAACGGGGGGGGGCGGTGCCTCGCGCTCGAGGTGATGATCCCCAACCCCGCGATCCGGAACCTCATCCGCGAGGACAAGGTTCACCAGATCTACTCGCAGATGCAGGTCGGCCAGTCCAAGTTCGGAATGCAGACCTTCAACCAGGCGCTGGCGGCTCTGCTCCAACGCAAGATCATCAGCATGGACGAAGCCTTTGCCCGCACCTCAGACGCCGACGAACTGAAGAACATCATGGCCAGCGGTGGTGGCACCCAGCTGCCGGGTCACCTGGCGACCGGGCCCACGGGCCGGCCCCAGCCTCCCCGCTAGCGCGTGTAGGATACTGCCGTTCATTTGGAGTTTGGCGCGGTGGGACTACCATCGGGCCGCCCCTTTCACCGGGAAGCGAACGACATGGCGCAAGCAGCGACGATCAAGACCACTGCGAAGAAGATCCCCGTCTACATGTGGGAGGGGAAGACCAAGCAGGGTGAAGTCAAGAAGGGCGAAATGGAGGCCGGTGACGAGAAGGCCGTCGAGTCGCGCCTCGTCTCCCTCGGACTGACGGTGACGAAGGTCCGCCGGAAGGGCCTCTTCGACTCCAACCTGTCGTTGCCTGGCCGCGTCCAGAGCAGAGACATCCTCATCTTCACGCGCCAATTCGCGACGATGATCGACGCCGGGTTGCCCCTCGTGCAGTGCCTCGAGATTCTCGGCAGCCAGACCGAGAACCCTGCCTTCCGCAAGGTGATCTTCGCGATCAAGACCCGCGTCGAAGGCGGCTCGACGTTCTCGGATGCCCTCAAGGAACACCCCAAGGTCTTCGACGAACTCTACGTTCAGCTCTGCCAAGCGGGTGAGGTCGGCGGCATTCTCGATACCATTCTCAACCGGCTCGCCGTTTACCGTGAGAAAGCCGAGAAGCTGGGCCGCAAGGTCAAGGGCGCGCTGACGTACCCAATCATCGTCTTGTGCATCGGCATCGTGATCACGGGCGTGCTCCTCATCAAGGTCGTCCCCGTCTTCGAGAAGATGTTCGCCGACTTCGGGTCGTCGCTCCCGGGCCCGACTCAGGTCGTCGTCGACATGTCCAACTTTCTGCAGCACTACATCCTGCACATCCTCGCTTTCATGGCGGCGACGTTCTTCTCGGGTCGGGCGTTCTACCGGCACCCCAAAGGCCGGGAGATCGTCGACAAGGTCAGCCTCCACATGCCGTTGATCGGCGACCTGCTCCGCAAGGTCGCCGTCGCCCGCTTCACCCGCACGCTGGGCACGATGATCAGCTCAGGCGTCCCCATCCTCGACGCGCTGGACGTGACCGCGAAGACCGCGGGTAATCGGACCATCGAGAAGGGCATCCAGTACGTCCGCACCAAGATCTCCGAAGGCAAGAACATCGCGGGTCCGTTGGCCGAAACGAAAGTGTTTCCGTCGATGGTCGTGCAGATGATTGGCGTCGGCGAGGCCACCGGCGCGATGGACGCGATGCTCGGTAAGATTGCCGACTTCTACGATGACGAAGTGGACGCCGGTGTGGCGTCACTCACTTCGCTCATCGAGCCCATCATGATGGTCTTCCTTGGGGGCGGCGTCGGCGGCTTCCTCATCGCCATGTACCTGCCCATCTTCAGCATCGCCGGTGCCATCAAGTAACGGACCCGCCTCAGTCGCGGACCTCCGGGTTCGCCTCCTCTGGCTCACTGTCTTTCGTACCGTCGCCACCACCCTGGTCCTGGGCGGGCTGGCGGACCAATTGTCGTCCGACCTGCCGCGTGCGGAACTCAGCACCGCCGACCTGACCTCGTTCGGGATCATCGCCTTCAGCTACGTGCTGACGCTGGTGACCGGCCTGCTGCTGCGAGCGGGGAGCGTGGGGCCCGGCGCCGCGTGGACCCAGATCGTCTTCGACGTGATGCTGGCGGCGAGCGTGGTGTTCCTCACCGGCGGCGCCCGCTCGCCCTTCACCTTCCTCTTCTTGGTCTCGATCGTCGGCGCCGCCGTACTTCGCGGCACGCGGGGGGCGATCGTCGGGTTCTTCGGGGCGGGTACGAC
>JBBRUE010000851.1:0-3458 GCA_038248085.1 Myxococcales bacterium
CTCAGCACGTCCAAATCCTCCTCCGGCCAACCAATCACTCGCAGTGATAGGTGCTGTACACGTACGAATAGACGGTGGCCGTGGCGGTGGGCAGACATGACCCCGCGATCTGCGTCCCCCAACTGACGGCCGTGAGGCTCGACGGGCACGTTATGGAGTTCGAGTAATAGCAGAGCGGCCGAGTCGCCCCTGTTGCGTAGTACGTGTAGCGGGCCCGGGTGGTGTCGATGGTGTAGCCCGACTTGAGGCAGACGTTCTGAATTCCCAGGGGGACGTTCCCGCACGTGCCACCAGTCGCGCACATGCCGCAGTTCAACGTGCCCCCGCACCCGTCGTCGATGGTGCCGCAGTCCGCCTGTCTCGCCGCGCAGGTGGTCGGCGTGCAGCCGCAGACGTTCTGGGTGCCCCCTCCACCGCAGGTCTGGAAACCCGAACAGGAACCACAGGTGAGGGTTGAGCCACA
Organism: Myxococcales bacterium; assembly: GCA_038248085.1. Taxonomy (GTDB): domain Bacteria; phylum Myxococcota; class Myxococcia; order Myxococcales; family Myxococcaceae; genus Archangium_A. The sequence goes on from JBBRUE010000851.1 coordinate 464, forward strand.
GCGGCTGGGGATGGTGCCGCAGCTCGCGCCTTGCGCTGAGCAGGTGGTCGGCGTGCAACCGCAGACGTTGGGGGTGCCGGTTCCGCCGCAGCTCTGCCCCACGCCGGAGCAACCGCCGCACGTGATGGTGTTACCGCAGCCGTCCATGGTCGTACTACCGGGACCTGGTGGTCTCCGCGTTGCCCATTCTCTCGGAGAAGGGCGAGGTCCAACAGGTCGTCGCGGCCTAGCTCGGTGAAGGTGTTGAAGGCCGCCAACCACCTCACCGACTCGTTCCTCAAGCTGCGCCAGGTGCTCAAGGTGCCGCTGCGAGGCCCCTGCACCACCTGCCCCGTGCCTCCCCTGGTGGCCATTCCTCCGCGCCACGTGCCGCCGCCGACGACCTCCGGCTCCACGACCGCCGCGGCCCGCGCTCCGCAAGACTGAACATTCCGCTTCACCTGGCGGGGCGCCGCGGTGTTGAGCCGGCATGCGCTACGAGTTCGTCGAGGGGAGCAGCTCGAAGTTCTGGGACGTCGAGCTGCAGGGGCAGACGCTGAACCTGAAGTGGGGCCGCATCGGCACCGAAGGGCAGTCGCAGCAGAAGAAGTTCCCCACGCCTGAAAAGGCGCGCGCGGAGCACGACAAGCTCGTCGCCGAGAAGGTGAAGAAGGGGTACCGCGCCGTCGGCGCGCCCGCGGGCGTCAAAGCCAAAGCGGTCAAAGTGGCGCAGAAGGTCAGCACGGCCACGCACTTCCTCCTCCACGTCAGCCACCATCAATTCTCCCTGGAGGACTCGGACCACACAGACCAGTCGTTCACGTTCGACGCGCTGGACGATGGGCTCGAAGCCCAGCGACATGGGGTGGTGGCGCACCTTCGCCGTGCGGCCGGGCGGATTCCCATCGTGGTCGAAGTGCGTGGGGAACCGCCGCCGGCCGACTTCGACGCCTTTCACCTGGTCACCGAAGGAAGCTTCGAGGCGCCCAGCGGTCAACTCGAGGTCGCTTCGCCCGAGGCGAACTGGCCGGGAAGCATCGCCGTGCCCGCGGGCTGGCTGCGCGTGCAGCTGCGCCAGGCCGATCTCGACACCAGCACCTACGACGGCAGCGACGGGGCAGATCACTACCGCGTCATCATCTGGCCCGCGCCCGCTGCGAAGACGAAGGTGCTGCTCTCGCGCGACGTGAAGAACGGGGCGCCCTTCAAGGCGAAGGTGAAGCTCGCGCAACTGGAGCACGACCTCGCGTCCCGCAACCCGACCGTGCGGTGCCTGGCGGTCAATGAAGCAGTGCGGCACCTGCGGGCGGGCGAGAAGAAGGCGCTCGCGGTGCTCCGCTCCGCGACTCAAGACGAGTCCGACGCGGTGCGCGCGGTAACGCTCTCGGCTCTGGGCGTGACGGGCACCAGCCAGCGCGCCGCCGTGCTCGAACTCATCAGCACGAAGGCGGCAGACCGCGACGAGGAAGTGCGCGAGCGAGTGCCCGAGGCGCTCTCGCGGCTGGGAGGCAAGGACGGCGCGGCCGGGCTGGTCGCGTTGCTCTCGAACAAGGACGGGGAGCTGGCGAAGAAGAGCGCGCGGCTGTTGTGGACCGTCACTGAGTTCCTCGAGGCCGACGACCTCGTGCCCACCCTGAAGAGCAAGAAGGCCGAGACCCGCCTGGCTGCGCTCGACGCGGTGAAGACGCTGGGCGAGGGACGGGGCTGGGACCAGGTCACTTCCGTGGGCGCGCTGGTGCGGGCGCTGGCGAAGGACAAGGACCGCGCGGTGAAGGAACTGGCCACCTCGCTCATCGAGAAGCTCGGCGCGCCCATCGGCGAGCTGATCGAACTGGCGAAGGGCAGCACCGAGCAACGCGAGAGCGCGGCGACGGCGCTGGGAAAATCGCGCTCACCCGAGGCCTACGAGCCGTTGCTCAGGCTGCTGAAGAAGGACGAGGACACCGGGGTCCGCCGCACTGCAGCCGAGGCGTTGGGTCTGCTCGGAGACCGCCGGGCCATCCCCGAGCTCGCGAAGTACCTCGAAGACGGGACCTTCAACCTCCACTGGTGGTGCGCGCGCGGGCTGGCGAAGCTCGGCGGGGCCGACGCGACGAAGTGGCTGTGGAAGTACGTGGTCATTCCCGACGCCGACGAGCGCTACGAATACCTGGGCCGGGAGGCGAGCAGCGCGTTGGCCGGCATGTACCGCGCTCGCGCGAAGGTGAAGGCCGGGGAAGAACTCAGTCTCGAGTACGACGCGTCGCCCGACGTCGACGACTCGGTGGTGAAGCTCGCGGTGCTCACCGGCAGCAAGGATGATCGGCTCGTCGAGCGGGGGCTCATGCTGCTCGAGTTCGGTGAGGACGTGGAAGCGGTCGCCTCGGCCCTCTCGAGTCAGAGAGCGGAGACCGCTTCGCAGGCCCTGCTCACGCTGCGCGAGATGATCTCGCGCCCGAACAGCGACGCTCTGAAGAAGCGCGCGCTGAAGGCGGCAGTGCCTCACGCTGCGGCCATGGCGAAGCGCCCCGACCTCCGGTGCAGGTGGCTCGAGCTGCTCGCCTCACTGGGCGGTACCTTTGCGCGCGAAACGGCGCTCGTGGCCGCGAAGGATCCCAACGCCGACGTGAGGAGGGCGGCCGCACAGGCGCTGGGAAGTCTGGGCCCCGACGGCGCGCTCGACGTGCTGGGCCCCTTGCTGGACGACAAGTCGGATGGCGTTCGGCACGCCGCCGCGGGGGCCCTCGGCTCGTGCCAGAAGGACAAGGCCGCGGCCATCAAGGTCCTCAGTGCGTTCATCAAGGGAGCCAGGGGCTCCCCGAAGGCCGCCGCTGAGTATTCGTTGCGTGAGCTGCGCGAATGAAGACTCCTGTCTCCCTCTCCTGTCGCTACCGAAAACCCCAAACGCGACATGTCGATCGGTCTCTCGCCTCTCGTTCGCGCCGTGGGTGCCATAGTTTCGTCGCGCCAGAGTTGGTGCCGACCTGAGAAGCAGTGCGCCAAATCGAAATGACGAGATGGCCGCGTCGATGCGGGC
>JBBRUE010000852.1:0-3449 GCA_038248085.1 Myxococcales bacterium
CGGCGTCGACCTGTTGCCCGACACGGTGAAGCGGCTGCTCGAGGTGAAGGAGGTCGTCGCGCTCAAGGAGGCGACCGGCAACATCCTGCGCACCCTCGACGTCTACGAGCAGGTCGGCGATCGCCTGACGCTGCTCTCGGGTGACGACTTCGTGGTGGCGCCGTTCATCTTCTGCGGCGGCAAGGGCGTGGTGTCGGTGTCGTCGAACGTCGCCCCGCGAAAGATGGCCGAGCTCTGCGCGGCGGCGCTGAAGGGCGACATCGAGGGCGCGCGCCGGCACCAGCTCGAGCTGCAGCCGCTGCACCGCGCGCTGTTCATCGAGTCGAACCCCATCCCGGTGAAGATGGCGCTCCACCAGATGGGCCTGTTCGGCCCCGAGATCCGCCTGCCGCTGACGACGATGACCGAGGCCAACGCGGCGAAGCTCGAGGAGGAGCTGCGCAAGCTGGGGCTCCTGAACCGGAAGGCGTCATGACCCCGATCCGCACCGTCATCACCGGCGTCTCGGGCCGCATGGGCTCGCTGCTCACGCGGCTGGTGCGCGACAACCCGGAGTTCGTGCTGCACGGCGGCACCGACAAGCCGGGTAGCGCGGCGATCGGTCTCGACATGGGCCTCGCGGCACAGCTGGGCCCTCTCGAGGTGTCCACCGTCGACTCGCTCGAGCAGACGCTCAACCGGGCGAGCGTGGTGATCGACTTCACCACCCCCGAGGCCTCGGTCGTGCACGCGCGGCTGTGCGCCGAGGAGGGCGTGGCGCTCGTCGTCGGCAGCACCGGCTTCTCGGCCGAGGCGAAGGCCCACATGGCCGCAGCGGCGAAGCGCATTCCCCTGGTGATGGCCCCCAACATGTCGGTGGGCGTCAACCTCGTCATCGAGCTCGCCGCCACGCTCGCGCGGAGGCTGGGTGAAGACTTCGACGTCGAGGTGCTCGAGGCGCACCACCGCATGAAGAAAGACGCCCCCTCCGGCACCGCGATGCGACTGGCCGAAGAGCTGGCGAAGGCGCTGGGACGCGAGAAGGACGACATCCGCACCTCGCGCGTGGGGCAGATCGGCGAGCGGCCGCGCAAGGAGATCGGCGTGCAGACGCTCCGCGGTGGCGACGTGGTGGGCGAGCACACCGTCTTCTTCTTCGGAGACGGTGAGCGCGTCGAGCTGACGCACCGGGCGACGAGCCGCGAGCAGTTCGGTCGCGGGGCGCTGCGGGCCGCGAAGTGGCTCGTGGGGAAGCCCGCGGGGCTCTACGACATGAGCCACGTGCTCGGGGTGAAGTGATGGCGGTCTTTGCGCGCCTCGAAGTCGAAGGCCGGGCCGCCTACGCGCGGGAAGAGCCGGGTGGCGACTTCGCCGTGCTCACCGGCGCTCCGTGGATTCCGGCCTCGCGCCCGACGGGCCAGCACGTGACGCGGGCTGATGCGCAGTGGCTCCCGGTGAGCGACGCGTCGAAGGTCGTCGCCATCGGCCAGAACTACCGCAAGCACGCCGAGGAGATGGGCAAGCCGGTCCCCGTCGAGCCGCTGATCTTCACCAAGCCGATGACGGCCCTCAACGCGCACGAGGCGCCGATCCAGCTCCCGGCTGCGAGCCAGGAAGTGCACTACGAGGCCGAGCTCGCGCTGGTCATCGGCCAGAAGCTCACCCGCGCGACGGTCGAAGAGGCGCGGGCCGCGATCTTCGCGCTCACCTGCTTCAACGACGTGACGGCGCGCGACATCCAGCGGCGCGAGGTGCAGCACACGCGCGCCAAGGGCTACGACACCTTCGCCTGCTGTGGGCCGGTGATGGTGACCGGGCTCTCGCCCGACGACCTGCGCGTGCAGTGCCGCGTCAACGGAGTGACGAAACAGGACGGCCGGACCTCCGACATGGTCCACCAGTCGGCGCAGCTGGTGTCGTTCATCTCGCACGTCATGACGCTGTTGCCCGGCGACCTCGTGAGCACCGGCACCCCCTCGGGCGTGGGGCCGCTTCGGGCCGGGGACGTGGTGGAGGTCGAGCTCGAGGGCATCGGCATTCTCCGCAACCCCGTCGTCGCGCCGTGATCACCCGCAGCTACGTCGCGCTGGGCACCAACCTCGGGGGCCGCCTGTCGAACCTGGCCGAAGCGCGGCGCCGCCTGGCCTCGTTGGGCGTCCACCGGGCGGGCCCGGTGATGGAAACCCCGGCGCTGCTCCCGCCCGAAGACCCGACGCCGCAACCGCCGTACCTCAACTCGGTCGACGCGCTCGACACCACGCTCTCGGCGCTCGAGCTCTTCCACGCCCTCAAGCGCATCGAGCGCGAGATGGGCCGCGTCGTCACCACCCGCTGGGCGCCGCGGATCATCGATCTCGATCTCCTGCTGCACGGACAGACGCAGCTCGAAACGGAGCTCCTCACCATCCCCCATCCGCGCATGCATGAACGCCGCTTCGTGCTCGGGCCGCTGGTGGACCTCGCGCCTGACGCGTGGCACCCACGTCTCGGCAAGACCGCGCGGGAACTGTGGCGCGCCGTCAGCCCGAAGGGGCCCGCGCGTCAGCCCGGCCGATGAAGTGGTGCAGTGAGACGGTGCCCCTCGAGGGGCTCGAGGCGGGCGTCGCGGGGGTGTGCGCCGCCTCCGGAGCAGATCGACCCCGCTGGTTCCTCGTCACGCGAGCCGGGCGCCTCCGCGGCGTCGACTTCGACGACGGCTCGACGTTCTTCGAGGCGCAGGTGCCCTTCGGCTTCGAGCGGCCCGACGGCGCGACCCTGGTCGCCTCCGCCGATGGCCGGTTCCTCGCGGTGGTGCAGTCGCGGGGGCTGCGGGGCGCCCTCTTCGACGTGGCCTCCGGCGCGCTGCTCCGTGCGCTCGAACGTGACGACTACCACGCGAACGTCTCGGGCTGGGCGCTGGCCCTCGTGGAGCGCGGCGGGCAGCCCGTGTTGATCACCGCCACCGCGTGGAACCGGCTCGAGGCCTTCGCGCTCCCCTCGATGGATCGGCTCGCCCCGAGCTCCGACGAATCGACCCTCGACTACTTCTTCGGGCACGCCACGCCGTCCCCCGGGGGAACGCAGCTGGCGACCTTCGGCTGGTACTGGCACCCGATCGGCGCGCTGCGCGTGATCGACCTCGAGGCGTGGCTGACGACTCGCGCCGATCCGCCTCCGGTGCCGCACGAGCCCCTGATGGCCGATTGGTGGGACGACGCGGTGTGCTGGCTCGACGAGCGCCGGGTAGCGATGCGGGGGCAGCCGACCTCCGATGAAGACGGGTTCCTCCTCGACGCCACCGGGGTGATCGTCGTCGACGTCGCCACGCGTGCGATCGAGCGGTCCTTCCCCGGGCTCAGCCCCCGCTGGCTGGCGACCGATGGCTCCCACCTGATTTCCCTCGGGGCGTCGACGCAGGTGCGCTCGGTGGCCACCGGCGAGCTCCTCGCGGTGCTCGAGCAGCCCACCCACGCCTGGCACCCGGGTGCCCG
>JBBRUE010000853.1:0-3434 GCA_038248085.1 Myxococcales bacterium
CCTGGTGCGGGACGCGCTGGCCCTGCTCGCCGACGACTACGTCTTCCGGGTGCGCGCGCTCGCCGACGGCGAACCGACCCGGAAGCTGGGGCCCTTCGCGGTGGTCGACATGATCTCCGGCACCACCGAAGAGGTGGCCGCCCAGCGCGAAGAGACCGGGTACTACGAGATGGTCCGCCGCATGGCCGAGGAGAACGCGAAGGTGTCCCCGCTGCCCGCGGCCGAGGTCAAGGTTCAGGCCGCCGCGCGGGCCCCGGTGCAGGTCGCCGCGGGGTCCACGCCCCGCGCCCGCAAGACGAAGGGCGAGACGGTGAAAGAACGCATCGCGCCGCACAAGCGTGAGCCCGGTGAGTTCGACGCCCGCCCCCGGCCCGAGCCGACGGTGCACGGAAGCTCGTTTCTCCCCAAGCGCAACCTCCCCGCGCCGCGCGGGCGCTACACCAACGTCGACCCGTCCCGCGCCAGCTTCGAGTCGTTGTTCCGGCCGGACGCCAAGGAGACGCTGCTCACGCTCATCGAGCAGGTGCCGCACCGGGTGGCGCTGCTGCGCACGCTGGAGCAGGGGTACGTCGGCAAGAAGGGCACGGTGCTCTCGGTCGGCGACGTGGAAGACCTCCTCGAGGTGCACGAGCTGTTCGACACCATCGAGCAGAAGGAGCGCGGCGGCGTGTTGACCGCGATCGTCGAGGCCAAGGGCTCGGTGAGCCGCGCGGCGCACGCCTTCGGGCTGAGCGGCGAAGAGGTCGAGAAGCTGATCGGCGCGCTGGGCATCGAACGCGAAGTCGACGAGGTGCGCGAGCGTTTCATTCGAGACGCGATGGGGTCGGACAACCTGTCGCTGCGCCTCGACCTGCTCTTCCGCAATCGGTACCTCGAGGATCTCGGGCTCGAGAAGCGCTTCCCCGACGCGCTCAAGAAGGAACTCGGCGTACTGGTGGACGAAGTGAAGGACGCGGCGACCACCATTCCGACGTTGGTCGATCTCATCGCGCGGCAGCACGCTCTGCATGCTGAGAGCCTGCGTCGCGCGCTGGAAAAACTCGGGCTCCTGGAGCCCTGGACGAAAGACGTGAGGTAACGACGTGCCGATCTACGAATACAAGTGCAGCAAGTGCGGCAAGGAGCTCGAGGTGTTGCACAAGGTGAGCGAGCCGGCGCCAGCCGAGTGCCCCGAGTGCCACGCCGCGGGCACCCTCGAGCGCCAGGTCAGCCGCACCAGCTTCCAGCTCAAGGGCGGCGGCTGGTACTCCGACCTCTACGGCAGCAGCAAGAAGAGCGAGTCTTCGTCTTCGTCGTCAGGTGGTAGCGGAAGCAGCGCCGCCTCGACGGCCTCGGCGTCCCCTGCCCCGGCGGCCGCTGCGCCGAGTTCGACCTCCACCGCGAGCGCCCCCGCGTCGTCCAGCGGTTCGTCCTCGGGCAGCGGCGGCTCGTCGTCGGGCGGCTCGACCAAGTGAGAGGGCTCGTCGCCGTCGCGGTGTTGGCCTTCACCGGCTGCGTCACCGCGCAGGTGGCGATTCCCCCGACCCAGGTGGCCGATCTCGAGCGCGAGTTCAACGGCGACCAGCGGTTCCTGCGGGTGTCGATGTACCTGACGCCCTTCTTCGGCGACGCGACCAAGCGGCTGCTCACCCCGGTGCCCCCGGAGCTGGTGCGGCTGCTCGACGACACCGGCGGCAAGCCGCTGACCCCGGGCGCCGTGGAGCGCACCTTCCCCGCGGGGACGGCGGTGCGCATCATCAAGGTCGAGTTCCCCTCAGCGTGGGTGATGACCGAGCGTGTGCTGTACACGCCGCGCACCCTGGTGTGGCTCTACCTCGACGTCGCGGGCACGCCGAAGCGGGCGCCGCCGTACGTGCTGGTGCTGCGGCCCGGAATGAAGTCCGCCCAGGAGTTCCTCACTGAGCTCGAGCGGAACCTCACCCGCGAAGACCAGGGCCGGCGCCTCGAGGGCTTCACCGATGGCGTGCGCGAGGCCGTGCGCACCAAGAACGCGATCATCGACATGCCCGCCGAGGCGCTGGAGATGGCCTGGGGCTTCCCGGAATCGAAGAAGATCGAGCTGGTCGGCGCTCAGCGCAAGGAGACCTGGCGCTGGGCCGAGGGCAAACGCACCGCGCTGCTGATCGACGGCCGGCTGACGACCTTCACCGGGGCCAACGGCGCTTCTTCCGTTTCTTCGCCTTGAGCTCGGCGGTCTTCGCGTCGCCTGGCCGCTGGAGGTAGGGCAGCTCGCCCATCTGCACCGGGAAGTAGTCGCGGCCAGCGAGGGCCTTCACCAGCTCCGCCTGGGTCGAGAACGGCCGGGTGAAGAGGGTCGCCGCGTAGCCCACCTCGTCGAGGGAGCCGCGCGCGTCACTGCCGGCCACGCCGGGCAGCTGGAGCGCCGAGGCCGCTTCGATCGCCAGCTCGTTCGCGCCGGGCCGCACCTTCGGGTTGTAGACCTCGACGGCCGAGAGCAGCTTGAGCGCCTTGACCGAGTCGAGCGCCGGCGTCGGGTAGTCCTTGTCGTAGGGTCGGGCCGCGATGATCGCCGCGCCCAGCGACTTGAGCTTGGGCAGGCACTCGTCGGCCTTCCACGGCGTCTCGCGGTTGCTTCCCCACATCTGCACCGGCTCGGGGGCCCGGTCGGGCTTCTCGAAGAAGCAGAGGTATTGGCCCTTGTCGGTCGCCAGCTCGAGGCCGACGAAGATCTTCAGCTTGGTGGTGCGCTGGAGGTCGAAGAGCTCGTCGCACCCGTCCTGGGTGTTGGTCTCGGTGAAGGCGACGCCGTCGAGGCCGAAGGACTCCGCGCGCTGGAGCACCGCCCGCGGGTCGAGCTGACAATCGCGGGACAGGTACGAGTGGACGTGGAGATCGATCAGCATGGAGGCCCTTGTGGGGGGAAATCGACGCGTGGGATAAGCCCCGCATGTTCACTGGCGTCAAGGTGTTTTCGGCGACGAAGGCGAAGGAACGCGAAGAGCTCAGCGAGAACGTCACGCGCTGGATCAAGACGAACGCCGACCTCGAGATCGTCGACCGGGTCGTGCGCCAGTCGAGCGACAACGAGTTCCACTGCTACTCGCTGATGCTCTTCTACAAGCCTCGCGCCCAGTAGACGGGCCCGCCCTCGTTCCCCGCACGACATGCCGACGCCAGCGCGCGTGGGCACAGGCTCGCCTGTTGCGTGGGAGGGCTCGCCAACAACTTGCTCGTTCGTCGGCCCGCTTTCTGGCTAAAACGCCGGGTTTCACCCTTCCTGGGAGACCACACATGAAGCTCAAGCGGATCAAACTCGCAGCACTGGCGCTGGTTGCAGTTCCCCTTCTGCTCTCTGCGTCCGGCTGTGCGCTGGAGTGCGTCGACACTTACGACTGCGCCGCGAAGGCGAAGAAGGCCGGCCAGCCGTACACCTGCGTCAGCGGCGCGTGCACGGCCGGCAGCCCGTTCCCGGC
>JBBRUE010000854.1:0-3434 GCA_038248085.1 Myxococcales bacterium
GCGCGCCACCCGCCAGGTTGACCTCGTTGCTGCGCTCGAGGCGCACGCGCTCCTTGTCCTCGGCCTTCAGCTCGTTCGGGTCCACCCGCAGCTCGTAGATCCCCTGGGGGATCGCCCGGTCGAGGTTGGCTTTCTCGAGCCGCACCTGCGTCGTCGCCGCCAGCGCGTTGCGCGTGTCCTTCCAGCGGATGCTCAACGGCTGGCCATCCGCGCGGCGGAAGGTCGAGTCCTGGATCGGGTCGGTGATCAACGTCGCCCCAGGCGCGTCGATCGACCCGTCGAGCAGGTCCTTCCCGCGGACCACTTCGAGGCGGAACCCCTCGACCCACTGGAACCCATCGAGGCGGTACTGGTTGGGCCCGTTGTCGAAGGGGACGACCGTGCGCCCCAGCGCGCCGCCACGAATCGCCACCTCGGCGTTGCTGACGAAGTTGCCGGTCGCCGAGCCCTCCCGCACCGAGACGCGCACCCGGCTCCCCGAGGTGCTGCCGTCCGAGGTGAGTCGCGCGGTGACGAACAGCGTGCCTGTCCCACCCCCAGGCGAGGTCAGACCGCAGGCCGAGCCCAGCACCGCCACCACGACGCAGAAGAGAACACGCATAGACCTTGAGTACGCCCGACCGGGGGCAGGGCGCCAAAGTTTTCCGGGTTCCACGACGACTGGCCGCGCCCGTGGCACACTGCCGCCCTCCGCATGTCCACCAAGAAGCCGCCCGGCGACGAGACCATCAAGGGCCTCCCGGGGTTCAACGCCCGCTCTGAAGATTCTTTCGTCGGCCGCTCGAAGACCTCGCTCTCGGACATCAAGCGCGCCGCCGAGACGGCCCCCGAAGTCAGCCAGGGCGCCTGGCGGGAACGCGTCTTCACGCCCCGCGCCGTCATGTCGCGCGAGGAAGTGAAGCAGGGGCTCCAGGCCTCGCTCCGCGTGGTGCTCCAGACGGCAAACCAGCCGCGCACCGCGATGGAGGCGCTCAAGCCCGCCTGGCTCCCCCTCGCGCGCCAGGCCCTCGAGCAGGCCGGCGGGGAAGGGCTCGACGTCTGGCTCAACGCGCTCTTTGCGCCCCCCGGCCGCGCGTCGAAGCACCCGCTCTTCGAGTCTCTCGCCGAAGGGCTGCTGCGCATGCGGCAGGCGCGCGACCTGGCGATGTTCGAAGAAGAGGCGCTCAAGACCGTCGAGCTCGTCGACGCCGCGCTGGCCGCCGCCCCGGTGAAGCTCTCCTTCAAGCAGATGGAACGCCAGCTCGAGGGCAAGCTCGAGGTCGATGAGCTCCTCGGCATTCGCGCCGGGGTCGACGACGATCTGAGCCGTCGCTTCGAAGAGATCGGCAACACGATGGGCCAGCTCCGCGACCAGATCCGCAAGATGCCGGGCAAGCAGCCCGACGGCATGTACGCCAACTTCGTGCGGCTCAAGACCGAGCTCAAGGTGCTCGACGCAGAGATCAAGCGCCGCAACGGCACGCTCCAGCCGAAGCCGCTTCTGTAAAGCCGCGCTGCGCTTCGGTGCGCCACTGCGCCCGGAGTAACGGCGCTCCTTTGCTCACCGTCGTTCACAGGTGCGACTTCCCAGCACACGGGGCCAAGTGCCCTGATTTGCACCGAACATTCCTGCGCCTTCGGTACGTGGATGAGGGCACGCCGGTTGCTGTGTCCCACCTCCGACTTGATCAACATCAAGGAGGCGCGGATGCACCGAGTTCTGATCGCAGCAGCAGTGGTGGTGGCGGGGCTGGCGCAGGCCCAGACGGCGGTCGGCGCGCCCGTCGACCCCCAGCGCGCGGAGCGGTGCGCGGTGCGCGTCGGCATCGCGCTCACGGGCAAGAGCCCCGGCGCGGCGTTGCTCTCCGCGGCCAACCCCCAGATGGAGGTCGCCTCCCTGCTCGCGTCGCCCGAGTTCATCGAGCGCTTCTCGCGCTTCATCAACAGCACCTTCAACGACGTGCCCGGCGCGTCGCCGGTCGACGACTCGGCCTACCACCTCACCAAGCACGTCCTCGCCAACGACAAGCCGTGGAAGGATCTCTTCGTCGGCCCCTACGACATCACCACCGCCAACGGCCAGGTCGTGGTGAAGGACGACCCCAACGGGCTCGGCTACTTCCGCAGCAAGGCGTGGCTCGAGCGCTACGCGGGCAACGAGGAGAACGGGGTGAAGTTGGCCACCGCGTACCGCATGCTCAACAACACCACCGGCACGAAGCTGACCCCCGCGGTGCAGACCCCCGGCGTCGACTTCACCGCGACGGGCCGCCAGAACGCGACCTGCCGGGGCTGCCACTTCGACGGCTGGTTCGCCCTCGATCGCCTCTCCAGCGTGCTGACGAAGAAGGTGAAGACCGGCGACACCATCACCTTCACCGCGCCGACCGCCGGGCCGCAGCAGTTGCTCGGGAAGACCATCAGCAACGACAAGGACCTCGTCACCGCCCTCGTCAACAGCGACACCTTCGACTTCCGCGTCTGCCGCCTCGCCTTCCAGTTCCTCTACGGGCGCAACGAGCTGTCGTGCGAGGGCCCGGCCTTCGATCGCTGCGTCGACGCCTGGCGCGCGAGCGGCACCATCCAGTCTGCGCTGCAGAGCGTGGCCACCGACCCGGGGTACTGCCAGTGAGGACGCACGTCATGACGCGAACGATCATCACCACCGTGCTGTTCCTGACGCTGGCGGGGTGCGAGGCGGAGATCGAGCAGGTGGAGGTGTCGAAGGAAGACATCGTGCCCCTCGACGTCGCGCCGATGACCGGCGGCCTCATCACGACCCCCGAGGTCGCGCTCTGTGAGGCCGGCCGCGCTTACGCCGGCTTCGGCGGGCAGGACCTCATGATGGACCGCAAGGAGACCGACGTCGGCCTCGAGCGCGCCCGCACCAAGCCCTTCACCGCGCTGCAGACCGAATACACGCGCGTGCTGGGCAACACCCCCGCGCTGCTCGCCCAGTCGGAGTCGACCTTCGGCCTCACGCCGCCCCGTTGGCTCAACAAGGGAGAACCGAACGCGGTGAGCCTGTACCAGGCGTATCGGATCGCCTTCCAGGGTTGCCTCACCGCCACCGCCACCGGCGCGAAGTACGCGGCCACGCCCACCATCGAGACCGCGACCGCCGAGTGCGCGAGCTGGGCCAAGAAGTTCTGGGGCCGCGCCGCCCTGACCCCGGAGCTCGAGGCCTGCGCCAACGTCATCGGCGTCTATTCCACCAGCGAGACCCAGGTGCGCCGCCGCTGGGCGCACGGCTGCGCCTCGGTGTTGACCTCCTCGGACTTCCTCACCTTCTGATCGTTCTGATTCACCGAAAGCGAGCACCTTCATGAACCGTTTCTCCCGTCGTCAGTGGCTCCAGGGTGTCGCCGGAATCGCCGGTGCCAGCGCCGCCGCGAAGCTCGGCCTGTGGCCCGGCACCGCCTTCGGCCAGGAGGCGCAGCCCGAGAAGGCCGCGC
>JBBRUE010000855.1:0-3429 GCA_038248085.1 Myxococcales bacterium
CCCCTGGAAACAGGACCTTCAGTCCCGGACAGCCGGCCTGGGCCTCGGTGTATTCGACCGGAGGCGAGCTGGGTCGGGTCAGCCTCACCGGCACCGACACCCGTCATGTGATCTATTTCGCGATGACCACGGGCCAGAACGCGATCGCCTGGCCCACCTCGCCCACGGCGCCGGGGCAGGATCCCGCGGCGCAGGCGATGACGAAGCTCGAGGTGGTCGCGGTCGATCTGGTCGCCGGGGTCAATACCGATCAGGTGTTCGACACCTCCGGGGTGACGTTGGCGACGTGGGCGCAGGTCATCGACGGCTACTCGCGCCTCGACAGGTGAGCGCTTTCGCCTACACTCCGCGCCGTGAGCTCAGAACCGATCATCGGTATCGACCTCGGCACCACCAACAGCTGTGCGGCGTTCGTGGACGGGTACAAGGACGGCGTCCCCAACGTGAAGCTCATCCCCTACAAGGGCGGTGAGTACACCATCCCTTCGATCTTCGCGGTCGACGACAAGGGAAACGAGCTGATCGGCTATGAGGCCAAGCGCCAGTGGCAGCTCAACCCGCGCAACACGATCTACGGGAGCAAGCGGCTCGTGGGCCGTACCGCCACCTCCGACATCGTCGAGACGATGAGAAAGGTCGTGCAGTACGGGGTGAAGGCCTCGGCGGACAACAAAGAGGTCACCATCGAGGTGGCCAAGAAGGAGATGACGCTGCAGGAGGTCGCGGCGCGTATCCTCAACAAGATCCGCGACGTCGCTTCGAACCACCTGAAGATCCCGGTGAACAAGGCGGTGGTGACGGTGCCCGCCTACTTCAGCGATCGCCAGCGCCAGTCGGTGAAAGACGCCGGCAAGCTGATCGGGCTCGAGGTGGTGCGGATCATCAACGAGCCCACCTCGGCGGCGCTCGCCTACGGCCTGGGCAAGTCGCTGCGGCAGACGGTCTGCATCTACGACCTCGGCGGCGGCACCTTCGACGTGTCGATCATCGAGATCCGCAACCAGGTCTTCGAGGTGAAGGCTACCGGCGGCGACATCTTCCTGGGCGGCATCGACTTCGACAACGCGATGATCCACTACGTGTTGACCGAGTTCCAGGCCAAGACGGCCATCGACCTGTCGACCGACCCGGTCGCCATGCAGCGCATCAAGGACCTGGCGGAGCGAACGAAGATCGACCTCTCGCTGCGGGAAGAGGCGCCCTTCAACATTCCGTTCATCACCATGACGCCGCAGGGCCAGCCGCTGAACATCGAGATGAAGTTCAGCCGCAAGCTGCTCGAGAAGCTGACGGCCGAGCACGTCGACCGCACGTTGAAGATCGTCGCCAAGGTGCTGGTCGATTCTGGCCTCTCGACGCGCGAAATCGACGAGGTGATGCTGGTCGGTGGGCAGACGCGCATGCCGGCGGTGCAGGACCGGCTGACCAAGTTCTTCGGCAAGACGCCCAGCAAGGGCGTGCACCCCGACGAGGCGGTGGCGATCGGCGCGGCGCTCTATGCGTTCTCGCTGACCGACAACACCAACCTCAAGCTCCAGCTGCTCGACGTGATCCCCATGAGCATCGGGATCGAGAAGGCCGACGGGCAGATGCACGTGGTCTTCCCCCGGAACTCACCGATCCCCAACGCCAAGCAGATCACCGGCACCACCAGCGTGAACAACCAGACCGAGCTCATCATGCGGATCTGGCAGGGTGATCACGAGAAGGCGTCGGAGAACGAGCAGCTCGGCGAGTTCACCTTCTCGGGAATTCGGCCTGGCCCGGCGGGCAACGTGAAGGTCGAGATCACCTTCGACGTGAGCATCGAGGGCATTCTCACCATGACGGCCCGCGACGCAGACACCGGTAAGGACATGAAGACCACGGTGCGGGTGACGCAGAGCTGAGCTGCTTCCCGCTGCGCTCGGGTTCAGGGTGACCAGCGCACCCGGCGCTTCGTCCACGAGCTGCCACCCCGCCCGTCGCGAACCACGAAGTAGAACTCGACGTCGGCCGCCTCGGTCGCCGACTTGTCGGGCCTCCACTTGTCGTTGTGGCGTCCGGTGGTGCCGACCTGGTCGGTGCCTCCCGTGTTGTAGGGGCTCATGGTGCCGTGGGTGGTCATCCAGCTGATCTTCCAGCTCTCGATCAACTGCACCGGCTTGAGCTCGAGGCTGGGCACCACGTACGACTCCTCGAGCGCGCTGAAGTCCATGGGCGCGAGGGGGATCTCGGTCGCGCCGGTGACCTCCTTCACCTCGTCTTCAGGCCACGGCTCGCCGTTGAACTTCAGGCCCGGCAGCACCGGCGTCACGTTCTGCTTCATCGAGGGGAAGAACTTGCAGGTGTAGACCATCAGCTTCTGCGCGTAGATCTTCTCGCCGGTGTCGGCCGCCGAGAGCTCGAGCACGATCGGCACGCGGATGCCGCCGAGGCCCTTGAAGGTGTCCTGGTTGATCACCTCGAGCAGGAGCGGCGTGGCCAGGCCATCGTCGAGGAACTGGATGCCCGGCGCGACGGTCGCGGTCAGCTCGCCCGCGGTGGTCTGGCCTGTCTGCAGCTCGACGAAGTCGCCCTCGTTGTTGCAGTCGCGATCGCCGCGGTTGGCGCAGCCCAGCAGGCGGTAGTCGAGCATGCGCCCGGCCCCGGTGGGGTCGGCGATCAACGCGGTGAACTTCAGCGGCGTCGAAGCGTACTGGGCGAGCAACAACTGGAACTGAGGAGGCAGCGAGACCGTGCCCCCGTCGGAGGCGCCCGCAAGCGCCCCGAGCAACAGGGGCGCGTTACAGCCCGCCATCAGCACCTCCGGCGGCTCGAAGCGCATGCCCAGCACGCGCAGGTCCTTCACCGTGGTCGGGTCGTCCTGGCCCGTCACACAGACCGCCGACCCGATCGCCACCAGCAAGCCCACCATCAACGCAGGAGCACGCATCACAAGCTCGCCTTCACGCCGATCACCGGCAGGATCGGGATGCCCGGCACCGCGAACTCGGTGCGGAAGCGGTAATCGAAGAACGACGCCTCGATGTTCTGCATGTTGTAGACGTTCTGCACGTCGAGGTAGACGGTCAGCGTCCAGCTCTGGAAGAGGAAGTTCTTGTCGAGCCGGACGTCGAGCTGGTTGAAGTCCTGGATGCGGGCCGCGCGCGCCGGGCCGAACTGGCCGGAGTAGCCGTTCGAGTCGGCCTGGTAGATGTCGAACTCGTGGTTCAGCGCCGACTTCGGCCGCCCGGTCACGTAGCGGAAGCGCGCGCCGATCTCGAAGCCGAAGGGCAGCTTGTAGCTCCCGACGATGGTGAGGATGTGCGTCTGGTCGAAGGTGCTCACCACGTAGTCCCTGCCCGAACCCGCGCGCCGCTCCTCGGAGCGGTTGAGGGTGTAGGCGATCCACCCGAAGAAGTTCTTCGAGACCTCGTGGCGCAGCATCACTTCCATGCCGTAGGCGCG
>JBBRUE010000856.1:0-3413 GCA_038248085.1 Myxococcales bacterium
ATGCCGACGCCCGAGCCGTAGCCACCGGTGCCGCCGCCGCGACCCTTGGTGCCGATGCCGCCGATGCCGATGGAATCGCCCATGCCTCCGCCGCCCGGCCCCGCGCCGCGGAGACCGAGTCCGCCGAACTCGGCCATCTTCTTCTTCGCGAACCGGTCCTCTTCGGACTTCATCATCGGCTCGGCCATCGCCTCCATCTCCGGCGCAGCGGCGGAGGGACTGGGCATCTGGTTGCGACTGCGCACCAGGCTGTCGCCGGCGAGCGCGTCGGCGCTCATCCCGAACAGCGCCTTGATGTTGTCGCCGAGGAGGCCCAGCACCAGGACGAAGAGAATGGCGAGGCCGGTGAGCCCGAACACGATGAACTTCTTCACGGCTTCTCCTTCGCGACCCATTGCGACCAGTTCTGCGTGTCTTCCGGCAGGCGGGTGCCGTTGACGACCACCGCGCGCGGCTCGGTGAGGGCGAGCAGGTCGGCGGGCAGCCGGTACAGGCGCAGCCGGCGGCCCCACGCGTCACGCGCCGACTCCTTGCGCCCTTCGACCGCGTCGAGCGACTTGTTCCACAGCCGCGCCATCACCGGCGGCGTCATCTTCTCGTTCTCGGGGGCGGCCGATTCCCACGTGCGGACCTGGGTGTAGAGCTCGCCGAGCACGACGTAGAAGCGATCGACCTGCGCCTCGTTGGGATCGAACACCGTGTTCCCCGACAGCGAGACGGCGGCCTCGACCTGGGGCGGCGGCGGCATCGCCGAGACGCGCACCAGGGTGGCGGCCGCGGCGTTGAGCCCTCGAATGCGGCCCAGCGAGAGGGCCTGCGCGTCCATCGTGCCGAAGGCCGCGGTGCCGGTGGCCTGGGGCCGGAGCGTAGCGAGCTCGTCGGCGCCGGGGAGCGACGCGAGCTGCGCGAGGCTGTCGTCGACGCCGAAGAGGCCGACGGCCGCCGCGCCCCCGGTGCCCCCGATGGTGGTCTCGATGCCGAGGTGGGCGATCTGCCCGGGTGCGTAGCGTTGCTTCTCGGGGGTCACCTTCACCGAGAGCGCGGAGGTGGGCTTCACGAAGAGGAACACCTGACCGCCGCCCCACTGCACCCCCGCCCAGCCCTGCCAGTCGGCGGGAATGGTGAAGGTCGCGGTGCGGGTCTTCTCGTCGACCTTCGCCTCCTGGCTCTGGAAGGCGTGGGTGAGGAAGAGCTTCTCGGGGAGCTCGCCGGTGAAGTCAGGCCCGCGGAGGATCTCGACCTTCACCGCGTCGCCTTGCTTCACCAGCTGCGACGACGCGCGCAGGCGGATCTGCGGCACCGAGCCGGGCGTCATGCGCAGCCTGGTGGTGCCGAGGACTTCGCCGCCCTTCCTTGCGGTGACGAGGAACTCGTAGCCGACCATGATCGTGTCCTGCGGCTTGAGCGACTCGTACTTCTCGGGCGCCGAGATCGAGACCCGGGCGATGCCGATCGCCGCGGCCTGGTCGCTCTCTTCGTCCTGCTGGTCGGCCGTCCGCGGGAGCTTCATCGACTTGACCCGCGAGGTGATGCACGAGAGCGCGCTCTCGGCGTAGGCCTCGCCCTTCACTGGCACCCAGGTGAGCGCCACGGTCCTTCGATCCGGGCTCAGCTGCCACTGCAGCAGCCGGGGGATCTGACCGGACTTGACGGTCGCCGGCAGACAATCGCGGGCCCCGAGCAGTGCGTCGTCGAGGGCCAGCTGCAGCGTGGCGGGAATGGCGGGCATGCCGTCGAGCGTGACCTCGAAGCGGGGCAGGTCCTCGTCGTTGAACGACCAGGACACGTCGAAGAAGCGCTCCTTGCCGGCGCCGAGCTGGAGGCCCTTGAGCACCCCTTCGACGCAGCGGCCCAGCCGGGTGGTCGGCACGGCGAGCGCGACGATCGAGCCGCTGCTGCGCACCAGCAGCCCGGCCTCGAGGTTCGCGCCGTTGTCGAGCACGTAGCGCGCACAGGACTCGAGCTTCACGTCGAGGCGATCGAAGGCGATGCGATCGGCCAGCGACACGTCGTTGCCGTCTTCCCGCTCGTCGAGGCCGAGGCGCTCGGTGAGGTTCTGCCGCTCCACCAGCTTCGTCCGGGCCGGGGGGCGGAACGGCATCGCGGGGATGACGATGTTCACCGGGGGTCCGGGATCGACCTGCACGCCGGCCACGCCGTCTTCGTCGACTGGCGCGTCGGTGCCCTTGTCGGTGGCCTCCCAGAGGCGCTTGACGTTGAGGTTCACGCCTTCGAGCAGCCGGCCGTCGGCAGTGGTGGCGCGGAGAAAGAGCCGGTTGTTGAAGCCCTCGACGAGCCCGTCGGCGAGCTCGGTGACCCCGGTGACCGAGATCAGGTCCTGCGAGAGCAGCACCGAGGCGCTGCCTTCGACGCGATCGCCCGAGGCATCGACCGCCCCGATGGCGGCGAAGAGCGTCGACTGGCCCTGCAGATCGTCCGGCACCGCGGGGAGCTCGAGCGTGAAGGCCCCGCTCGCGTTGGTGGTGGCCGACTTCGGGAGCGCGTTGCCCTCGACCCAGGTGGTCGGCGCGGGCCACTGCCCCGAGACGTTCCACTTCAGCTCGAGCTTCGCGTTCGCCACGGGCGCGCCGGAGCTGTAGGTGACTGAGCCCTTGAGCACCGGCCGCTCGTTACGCCGGTAGAACGGCTTGGCGGTCGAGGCCTCGAGGCGGAAGCGGGGCAGGGTGAAGGGCTTGACGGTGAAGTGGCGCGACTCGCTCTGGTTGCCGGAAGACCACGTCATCGTCCACTCGCCGGACTGCGCGCCGCGATCGAGGGGGAAGGTGCCAGAGACGACGCCCCAGGCGCCGGTGGGGGCCCGCTCCTCGAGGAGCAGCTCGCCGCCCGGGTCGGTCACGCGCCAGGTGCCAGGGCGCTCTTCGAGGGGCGTGAGGTCGGACGCGCGCAGCGCGACCGCGCGGAACTTCACCGTGTTGCCGGGCTCGAACAGCGGCCGGTCGGTGATGACGTGCACGCGGGCCGGCGTGTACAGCGGCAGCGGGAGATCGAGCGTCTGCTCTCCGATGGGTGAGGTCACCCTGGTGCGCAGGGTGTAGTCGCCGTCGTTCACCTTCGGGAGCTCGACTTCCCCGGAGAGCGCGCCGCCGGTGCTGGCCCACGCCTTCTTCGGCTGGAGCAGCGTCTCTCCGGCCGGCCCCACCAGCGAGACCGTGGGGGTGAAGCGCTTGATGCGCTCGCTCATGCGCGAGTCCCACGGCGCGACGAGGTAGGTCGCGTCGACCGTGACGTTCACCCAGCCCGGGGCGCCGCGCTTGAGCTCGGGTGCGGTGACGCCGATGGTCTGGCGGATCTCTCCGTCGGGGCACTGACCGAGCCACAACCCGGTGCTGAAGCCGACGCTCAGGCAGGTCTGGGTGCTGGCGAAGCCAAGGATCACGGCGAGGGCGATGCCG
>JBBRUE010000857.1:0-3413 GCA_038248085.1 Myxococcales bacterium
GGCCGTCGCGCCCAAGGGCTTCGTCGTGCGCCGCAAGGTGGGCGACAACATGGTGGCGACGTCGATCGCCGCCGGGGCGAAGGTCGATCTGCCGCACACGCCGGCCGCCCATGCACCGCTGCCGGCCTTCGCCGCCGCGGCTCCGCTCGAGCTGCCTCCCGAGGCCCACGCCCCGGTTGCGCACGCTGTTCCGGCGGTGAACGTGCCGGCCGTGCACGATCAGCCGCCGGCCGTCGTCGAGCCCGCCGTCATCGCTGCGGCTCCCGTCGAGACCCCTGCGGTCACCGCGGTCGAGGCGGCTGTCGTCGCCGCGCCGAGTGCGCCGGTCTCCGTCCCGGTCGCCGCCGCCGTCGTGGCCGCGACCCCCGCGGTCGTCGTGCCTCCGGCCAAGCCTTCCGCGCCGCGGCTGCGTGCCTCGGCCCCGCGCCCCGGCGTGGTGACCGTCGCTGCCGCCCCGCCTCCGCTGGCCGCCGTGCCTCCGATGGTTCGCCAGGCCTCGTCGATCGGGCCCCGCCCGTCGTCGCCGCGCAGCCCCGGCGTCACCCTGCGTCCGCAGATCGGCGGCGTTGGCGCCACCGCGACCGGCCCCACCACGCCCGTGCGCACCGTGCCGACCGCCACCCAGGCCGTGCTCGTCAGCCGCCCGTTGATCCCCATCAAGCGGGTCACGCCCAACCAGCCCTCGACCAGCCGCTACCCGATGGCGCCTGGCAAGAAGGCCATCGGCGTGGTGCGCGAGTTCAAGGTCGTCCCCGGTGCACCGGGCGTCCGTGAGTCCGCCGCCGACCTCTCCCGCCGCAAGGAAGCGGAGCGTCGCGGTCCTCCCGGTGCCGCCGGCCAGCGCCGCGAGAAGGAGAAGGAGCAGAGCACCACCTCCGACATCAAGGCGCTCATCTTCGGGCGTTCGGCCATTCCGGTCCGCGGCAAGAAGCGCAAGCCGACCAAGAAGGGCCAGAAGACCCTCATCACCTCGATGGCCGAGGACAAGAAGGTCATCAAGGTGCACGAGGGTCTCACCGTCAGCGAGCTGTCGCAGCGCATGGGGGTGAAGACGACCGAGATCATCAAGAAGCTCATGCAGTCGGGCAAGATGGTCACCGCCACCCAGACCATCGACGTCGACACCGCGGGCATTCTCGCGACCGACTACGGGTGGACGGTGAAGAAGGTGGGCTTCGAGGTCGAAGACTTCCTCCCCACCATCGAAGACAAGCCCGAGACGTTGATCAGCCGCCCGCCGGTCGTGACCGTCATGGGCCACGTCGACCACGGCAAGACGTCGCTGCTCGACGCGATCCGCTCGGCGACCGTGGCCTCCGGCGAGGCCGGCGGCATCACCCAGCACATCGGCGCCTACACGGTGAAGTCGTCGCAGGGCGACGTCACCTTCCTCGACACCCCGGGCCACGCCGCGTTCAGCGCGATGCGTGCGCGCGGCGCGAACATCACCGACGTGGTGGTGCTCGTGGTGGCCGGTGACGACGGCGTCATGCCCCAGACCAAGGAGGCCATTCAGCACGCGCTGAAGGCCGAAGTGCCGATCGTGGTGGCCATCAACAAGATGGACCTCCCCGGCGCCAACGTCGACCGGGTGAAGAAGGAACTCGCCGACATCGGCCTGCTCTCGGAAGACTGGGGCGGCGAAGTCATCATGGTCCCCGTGTCGGCCAAGACGCGCCAGGGCCTCGACCTGCTGCTGGAGAACGTCGCGCGGCAGGCCGAAGTGCTCGAGCGCCAGGCGAACCCCGACCGTCCGTCGGCGGGCAGCATCCTCGAGGCGCGCCTCGAGAAGGGCCGCGGCCCGATCGCTACCGTGCTCGTGCAGGAAGGCACGCTGCGCAAGGGCGACGCGCTGGTCAGCGGCATCCACTACGGCCGGGTGCGCATGATGCTCAACGACCGGGGCGAGCTCATCGACGAGGTGAAGCCCGGGTACTCTGCGGAGGTCATCGGCCTGTCGGGCGTGCCCACCGCCGGAGATGTGATCAACGCGGTGGCCGACGAGAAGGCCGCCAAGCAGGTCGCTGATCACCGCATCCTCAAGGCGCGCCAAGCCGAAGCGGGCAAGACGAGCCGCGAGTCGCTGGAAGACCTGCTCGCCAAGCAGAAGGCGTCCGACCAGAAGGAGCTCAAGATCGTGCTCAAGGCCGACGTCTCGGGTTCGCTGGAGGCCGTGGCCGACGCGATCCACAAGCTGTCGACCAAGAAGGTGAAGGTCACCATCGTGCAGAAGGGTGTCGGCATGATGACCGAGACCGACATCGGCACGGGCGAGGCCTTCGACGCCGTGGTCATCGGCTTCAACAGCAAGCCCGAGTCGGGCGCTGAAGCCGCCGCCAAGCACCGGGGCGTGAAGTGGGAGACGTACACCATCATCTACGAGCTGCTCGATGGGGTGATCAAGATGATGGAGGACCTGCTGGACCCGATTCGCACCGAGAAGAAGATCGGTCGCGCGGAGGTTCGCAACCTCTTCAACGTGCCGAAGCTGGGCACGATCGCCGGCTCGGCGGTCACCGACGGCGTCATTCGCCGCGCGGGCATCGTGCGCCTGATGCGCGCGAACAAGCAGCTCTTCACCGGCAAGCTCGCCAGCCTCAAGCGCTTCAAGGACGACGTGAAGGAAGTCACCTCGGGCTACGAGTGCGGTATCGGCATCGAGGGCTTCTCCGACATCCAGGCCGGTGACGTCATCGAGGCCTACGAGGTCGAGGAGACCCGCCCGTCGCTTAACTGAAGTGACCTGCTTCCCGGTGGGCCGGCGCGAAGGAATCACTTCGCGTCGGCTCGGGTTCCGTCAGACGGTCCTGGCGGCAACGTCGCTGTAGACCCGGAGTCTCTTCATGTTCGTCTGCGTCGCGCGCGTCACCCTCGACATTCCCGCTGCTGGATCGCTCAAGGCCAAGCGCCAGGTGCTCCGGCGTGTCACCGATCGCGTGAAGGCGAAGTTCAACGTCGCCGTCGCCGAGGTCGAGGACAACGACGTGTGGAACCGCGCGGTCGTCGCGCTGTCGCTGGTCGGCAACGAGAGCCGGCACCTCTCTGACCAGATGGAGAAGATCTTCCAGTACATCGACGACATGTACCTGGCGCCGGTGAACGCCAAGGAGCACGAGGTCATCCCCTTCGGGGAGATCTTCACCAGCCTCAAGGTGGGCGAGGAGTTCGCGCACCTCACCATTCCGCGGGGGGAACGCTCGCTGGCCGAGGCGGAGGGGTTGGGGGCGTGGGAAGACCGGCACACCCGGCAGTTGCCGCCGCCGTCGCCCTCGGCGCCCAGCAAGAAGGCCGCGGCGAAGAAGCAGGAGAAGGAAGTGAATCTCAACGACGCCAAGGCAGTGGCGCGGAGCCTGCGGAATCGTCGAGAGTGGGAAAAGGAGTAACCGACCATGGCCTCAGTTCGACCCGACAGA
>JBBRUE010000858.1:0-3406 GCA_038248085.1 Myxococcales bacterium
GTCGTCGAGACCGCATGCTTGCCCGAGCCGCTGTCGAAGTCGGCGAACGCTGCCGGAGCCGGCTGCGCCGGAAGGGCGGCGGGAGTCGCGGGCCGACGAGGAAGCAACCCGCCCAACGCACGTCGACGCTCGCGCAGGTAGTCGAGCTCCGGGGAGGCGGGAGGGAGAGCCAGGTACGGGGGCAGGCCGTCGGCGAGATCGGCATCGCTGACGGGTAGGCCGAGGATGTCGCGGAAGGTGCGCAGCTGGTCCGGCGTCATCTTCTTCATCTGGTGTGTGGCGTTGCGTCCCTCGAAGTTCGGGCCAAGGGAATAGCCCTTCACGGTCTGGGCCAGGACCACGCTCGGCCCGCCCTGGTGAGTGGCCGCCTCGGCATAGGCAGCGTAGACGCAGCGTGGGTCGTGCCCACCTCGCCGGAGCCCGAGCATCTCGGCCTCGGTGAGCGTGGATCCAAGCGCCGCCAACTCCGGGTCGTCGCCGCCGAAGAGCGTCTCTCGCAGCTCGGCGGGGTCGAGGACCGTCAGCCGTTGCAGGTCGCCGTCGTTCATCGCCTCGAGCCGATCAAGCAGCGCCGCGCCGCCCGGTGCGGAGAACAGGTTCTCCCACTCGGTGCCCCAAAGCACCTTGAGCACGTGCCAGCCGAACTTGGTGCGGATCGGCTCGGAGATGCCGCCGACGGGGAGGGTGAACGCGGCCTTCTCGAACTCCGCGACCATCACCCCGCGCTTGAAGTAGCCGAGATCGCCGCCATCGGCCGCCGACGGGCCTTCGCTCTTCTTCTTCGCGAGCTCGATGAAGTCGGTGCCGGGCTTCTTCGCCTCGTTCATCAGCATCACCGCCTTGAGCCGGGCGATCTCCACCTGCTCCGGCGTCGCCTTCTGCGGCACCTGCACGAGGAGATGACGGGCGTGCACCTCGAACTCGTTGGCCTCGTCGTGGCTCCAGCGGGCGTACTCCGCCTTCATGTCTTCGTCGGAGATCTTCACCTTGCTGCGGACCTTGAGGTTCACCAGCTTGAGGCGCGCGAGGTGCTTGCGCATGAACTGCTTGTACGAGCTGAGCGTGTAGCCTTCCTGGCCGAGGAGCTGCTCGAACTGCTCGCCGGTGATGTTGTTCTGCTTCTTCACGTCGTCCATGCCCATCTCGATCTCGGAGTCGGCGACCTCGATGTTGAGCTCCTTGACCTGAGACTCCATCAACCGCTCGCCGATCAGCAGCTCGAGGCCGCGCTTGGTGAGCTGCGCCAGCATCTCGTTGCGCTTGGCGGCGTCGGGCTCGGCGCGCGCGCGCTGGAGATCGGGCCCGATGCGGGCCTGCACCTCGGAGAGCGTGATGATGTCGTTGTTCACGATGGCGGCGACGCGATCGACCAGCTCGGCGTGGGTGACCAGCGAGGTGAGGGTCAGCGCGGTGATCAAGAGGTTCTTCACGGGGCGGTCCTTATTCGCAGTGGAGGTGCGCGTCACCCCCTACGCGTGGATTGCCGGGCGCTTGCCCCAGACAATCGCCCCGAAGAACCTCGACGCCGCGGGGGCAATGACGCAAAACCCCGCGCCCATGCGCTCCCTCGCGTTGTTGTGCCTCCTCGGTGCCACCGGCTGTCTCGATCGCATCATCCTCGACGGCACGCTGGCGTCGACGCGCCAGGCCGCGAAGGCCTTCGACACGCTGTCGGACCTCGAGGTCGCCAAGGAGGGCGCCGGCTCCAGCCTCGTGCAGATCGAAGGCATGCAGACCCTCGCGCCCGACAACGAAGACGGCCTCTTCCTGCTGACCCAGTCGTGGACGGGTTATGCCTCGGCCTTCATCGAGGACTCGTGGGAGCAGGCCGTCGACAAGGAAGACGAAGAGGGCGAGCAGCTCCACGCGGGGCGGGCGAAGGCGGCCTACGATCGCGCGGTGCGCTCCGGCTCGCTGCTGCTCGAGGCGAAGAAGCCCGGCTTCGCGGCGGCGCAGAAGAACACCGACACCATGAAGGCCTACCTCGCGGGCTTCGGGAAGAACGACGCCGAGGCGTTGCTGTGGCTGGGCCTGGGCTGGCTGTCGCGCGGCGGCGTGGCGGGTGATCAACCCGAGGTGGTGGCAGACCTCTTCGTCGGCGTCGCGTTGCTCGAGCGCAGCGTGGAGCTCGACGAGGGCCTCGCCTACGCCACCGGGCTCGCCGCGCTCGGCGCGTACCACGCCCGGTCCCCCGACGCGGAGCTCCCCCAGGCGAAGCTGCTCTTCGAGCGCGCGCTGACCATCACCAACCGCAAGGCGCTCACCGTGCAGCTCATGTACGCGCAGAACTTCTCCTGCCAGTCACACGACGCCACCCAGTACCGGGCCCTGCTCAACGAGGTGCTCAGCGCCGGCGACGTGTTGCCCGAGCAGCGCCTCGAGAACGTCATCGCCCGCCGCAAGGCCGCCCGCTACCTCGGCGCGCCCCGTCTCAAGCGCTGCGGCTTCTGAACCCCTCCGAACAAGGAACTCCAACCATGCTCCGTCACCTGTTGCTGGTGTGTCTGTGTGTCGCCTCCGGGGTCCAAGCCGCGGAGCCCGTGGTGCTCAAGATGGGCTCTGTCGTGCCGCGCGAGTCGCCGTGGGGCGTCGTGCTGCGCGTCTGGCAGAAGGCGGTGAAGGAGAAGACGAAGGGCGAAGTCACCCTCGAGATCTTCTGGAACGCCACCCAGGGTGACGAGGGCGCCCAGATGTCGAAGGTGAAGACCGGTCAGCTCGACGGCGCCATCGTCTCCGCGGTCGGCCTCGGGGTCATCGAGCCCAACGTCAACGTGTTGCAGGTGCCCGGCCTGTACCCCGACTGGGCGACCCTCGACCGCGTGCGCGAGGTGCTCAAGCCGCGCTTCGAGAAGACCTTCCGCGACGCGAAGATCGAGCTCATCGGCTGGGGCGACATCGGCCTCGATCGCTTCATGTCGAAGGGCTACCCGGTCAAGCGCCCGGAGGACCTCAAGGGAAAGCGTGCGTGGGTGTGGCGTGAAGACCCGATCCTCCCGCCGCTGTACGGGCTCACCGGCACGGTGATGGTCCCTACCAGCCTCCCCGAGGCGCTCCCGGAGCTCTCGACGGGCAACGTGACCCTCTTCTCCGTCAGCGCGCTCGCCGCGGAGCAGCTGCAGTGGTCGAGCCGCCTCGACTTCGTGACGATGTCGGTCGTCGCGCCGAACATCGGGGGCATGGTGATCTCGAAGGCGAAGCTCGACGCGCTGCCCCCGGCCTGGCGTGACGTGGTGATCGAGACCGGCCGCGTGGCGGCGAAGGCACTGACCGATCGCATTCGGGGGGAAGACGCCAAGGCGCTGGAGCGGCTCCAGAAGCGCATGACGGTGGTCGAGCTCTCGGCCGACGACGTGGCCGCGTGGAAGAAGGTCTTCGCCGAGGCCCGCGTTCGGCTGGGCAAGGGCAC
>JBBRUE010000859.1:0-3402 GCA_038248085.1 Myxococcales bacterium
GATGTCGAGCAGCACCACGTCGACGCCGCCCTGCTTGAGGCGGGTGAGGACCTCCTGGCCGTTGGTGGCCTCGCCGACGAGCTCCACGCCTTCCATCGCGCCGAGGAGCCGGGTGAGCCGGGCGCGGGCGAGCTGCTCGTCATCGGCGATGAGGATCTTCATGGGGTGGGACCTCGATGCTTGAGGGGCAGGCGAAGGGTGGCGCGGGTGCGGTCGGCTCCGGCGGCGCTCACGTCGAGCGAGGCGTCGCGGCCGAAGGCGAGCTCGAGCTGACGGCGGAGCGACGGCAGGCCTTCGCTGCCTTTTCGCGGACCGTTGTAGGGACCCGGGTTCTCGAGGGTCACCACGAGCTGACCTGCTTCTTCACGCGCCGTGAGCGTCAGTTCGCCCCGGTGGCCGGCGCTCGGCCCGTGCTTCACCGCGTTCTCCGCGAGCGAGATGAGACACATCGGAGGCACCTGCACCGAGGGGATCGGCGAGGGCACTTCGCGCTTCAACGAGAACAGCGCCTTGTCGCGCAGGAGGTGGAGCTCGAAGAGCTTGTCGACCAACTCGAGCTCTTTTTCCAGCGGCCACAGCGGGGCCTTCACGCCCTCGAGCACCGCGCGGAGCATCGCTGACAGCCGCAGCACCGCGGTCTCGGCCACCTCGCCGTCGATGCGGCACCACTCGGCGATCGCGTTGAGCGTGTTGAAGAGGAAGTGCGGGTCGAGGTGCGCCTTGAGCGCCAGCAGTTGCGCGCGCTCGGCCTCGGCCATCAGCCGGTTCACCCGCTGCTCGAAGCCGATGTCGCGCCCCAGGCCCCAGCCGCCGACGAGGAACAGCGCGGTGATCACCAACAGCGAGGTCCGCTCGGTGAGGAAGGTGTACCCGAGCCCGAAGATTTTCGGGATGCCGGCGCCCACGCTGAGGATCGTCCCCGCGCCGACCAGCCCGTACAGCAGCAGCCGCACCGCGCCGTGAGAGAACTCGAGCCCGTCGGGGAAGAGCACCCGGTAGCTCACCGGCGCCACCACGATGAAGCTCAGGCACATCAGGGCGCCGACCCACACCCCGCGGGTGTCGAGGCTCCACCGCGACTGCGCGATGAGCAGCGTGACGCACACCACCAGCGAGGGGAGCAGCCGGCGCGGGTGGAGCATCGCCTTCCACGTCGCGCGGACGATCGAGTCTTCTGGCACCCCGACGCGCATCTGGAAGACAGCCTCTCACAGCTCCCGCGTTCGTCAGTGACTTCACGGCCAATGGTCGCTGCGCGGTGCCGAACGGTCTGTTAACCAACGCGGCATGCTCGAAGAAGGCAAGAAGGCCCCTGCGTTCTCGCTCAAGAACCAGGACGGGACGACGGTGAAGCTGTCGGACTTCGCCGGCAAGAACGTAGTCCTCTATTTCTACCCGAAGGACGACACCCCGGGCTGCACCACCGAGGCGTGCGACTTCCGCGACCAGCACCTCAAGCTCGAGAAGGCCGGCGCGGTGGTGATCGGCGTCTCGCCCGACGACGAGAAGCGCCACGCGAAGTTCGCCGGCAAGCACGGGCTGCCCTTCACGCTGCTCGCCGACACCGAGCACGCGGTCGCCGGGAAGTTCGGCTCGTGGGGAGAGAAGATGCTCTACGGCCGCAAGTTCATGGGCATCATCCGCAGCACCTTCCTCATCGGCGCCGACGGGAAGATCGCCAGGGTCTGGCCCAAGGTGAAGGTCGCCGGCCACGTCGACGAAGTGCTCGAGGCCGTGAAGTCGCTGAAGTGAGCCCTGACTTCTGCTTGGCTCCCGGGCCATGCGGAACGCGCTCGCGCTGCTCGTGGTGTTGTGGACGGCTCCGTCGCTGGCGGAGCCGTGGGACCTCACGCCGCCCCCTCGTGGCCAATGGGTGGCCGATCGCACCGGCAAGGTCTCTGCCTCGACCGTGAGCCAGCTCAACGAGCTCGCCGTCGCGCTCGATGCGTCGGGGGCGGGCCAGCTGGGCGTGCTTGTGCTCGACACCACGAGCGGCGTGAAGCCGCGCGACTTCGCCACCGGGGTCTTCAATTCGTGGGGCGTGGGTCACTCCGGCGCGAACGACGGGGTGCTGCTCTTCTTCGCGGTCTCCGATCGCAAGTCGGAGATCATCCTCGGCGACGGCTCGAAGGTGCGCAGCGCTCAGACCGACGCGGTGATGCGCGACGACGTCGTGGCCAACATGAAGAAGGGGCGCCTCGACGACGCGCTCCTCGACGGGGCCCGCTCACTCGATCGCCTCATGCGCCGCGCCGCCGGCAAGACGGCCACCCCGAGCCCGCACGACAACACAGGCATCGGCCCCGACGCCTACGTCACGCCCACCCAGTACGTGCCCCAGACCGATGCCGTGCTCACGCCCTTCGCCGAGGGCCAGAAGTCATTCCCCGAGCACAGCCCGCGCAGCTGGGTGGTCGACCTCAACGACGTGCTCAACAACTCGCAGCGCGCGCAGCTCGACGTCGCCGCCAGCGACATCTACTCGGCCAACCAGGGGCGGGTGTTCTTCCTGGTGGTGAAGAGCACCGCGTCTTCACCGACCCTCGACGAGCTCGTCGCGCGGTTCGTCAGCCAGGTGCGCCCGCTGTCGAAGCTGCCGATGGCGGTGGTGGCGATCGACGTGAACGGGGCGTCGGCGAAGCTCCACGTGCCGGAAAGCGTGGTGACCAACCTGTGGGAATACGAGCAGGTCGATCGCGCGCAGAAGGCGCTGATGTCGGCCCTGTGGGTCGATCGCGTCGCCGGCCTGCTCGCCGCCCAGCGCTTCGTGCAGCAGGCCATCGTCACCGGCATCCCCCCGCGGCCGATGAGCGAAGTCATCGAGCGCGGCTACGAGCGGAACAAGGGCTACGCGCCGTTCCTCGGCGGTGGGTTTCTTCTCGGCGGTGCCTTGTTCCTGCGCCGATGGAACCGCAAACGGGTGCGGGTCTGCGAAGGCTGTCAGAACCCGCGGCAGCTGCTCGGTGACGCGGCCGAAGACGAGCACCTCGACGCGTCGCAGCTCAAGGAAGAGTCGGTCCGCTCGGTGGACTACGACGTGTGGTGGTGCGGTCGCTGCGAGGACGTGCTCGTGCTGCGCTACGGCGCGTTCTTCAGCAGCTACTCGCAGTGCCCGAGTTGCAATGCGAAGACGAAGACCAGCACCACCACGACGATCTCCCGTGCCACCGAGTACTCCACCGGGCTCGAGCAGATCGACGAGCAGTGCGCCAACTGCTCGTACCGGGGCAGCCACACCCGCACCACCGCGCGGATCACCCGGACCAGCTCGTCGTCGTCGAGTTCGTCGTCGAGTTCGTCGTCGAGGTCGTCGTCGTCGAGCTTCGGCGGCGGGCGTTCGTCGGGCGGTGGTTCGAGCGGCTCCTGGTGAGGCTCAGGGGTTCAGCCAGCCCCGGTCCCAGC
>JBBRUE010000860.1:0-3400 GCA_038248085.1 Myxococcales bacterium
AGGTAGCGGCTGAGCGCCGCGGTGTCGGCCTTCGAGAGCCCGCTGCCTCCGAGCCGCTCGATGATGGTCTGGTGAATGTTGACCTCCAGGGTCGGGCTGCTGCCCAGCCAGTTGTAGGGCGCGGTGCCCTGGAGGCGGTCGGCGAGCATCGGCGTCTGGCGCAGGCTCTGGGCCTGGGTCCACGTCCGCCCGTCTTCGCGCCCATCGGGGTGACAGCTCACGCACGCCAGGCCGAGCCCGCTGACGGCCGCGGTGGCGGCGTGGAACAGCGCGCGCCCGCGACGCACCTGCGCGTCGAGGTGGCTCGCGGGGAGCTCCACGGCAGACCCCGGCTCGGCGCGCGCGCGCCCGGCACCGAGTGAGAGCCAGATGAGCTGGCGGTCGCGGGTCGCGACGATCGCGGTCAGTCCATCAGCCAGCGTCACCGCCTGCAGCGGCGCCTTCAGACGGAAGCGTTCTCGGGAGCCGAAGGCCGAGCGCGCCCGACCGTGCGCGAACGACTCGACGAAGCCCGGGTTCTCGTGCACCACCCAGGTCTCGTGCGCGGCGACCAGCATCTCGCTGATGGGCGCGGGGTCGAGCGCGATGGACTGGAAGAGCTCGACGCCGTCCGCCTCGGCCTGTCCCAGCAGGAGCTGGTGGGTGATGGGGAGCGGGCTCCCGCCGCCGTAGCCGCCTCCGAGGCTGTCGCTCGGCTGCGTGTCGGCGATCTCCAGCACGACCGAGATGGACTGGCCGTCGGTCGCCAGCCCGGCGACGGTCCGCGTCGGGGCCAGCGCCATGCGGGCCGGTGAAGTGACCATCGTCAGGTCACCCATCGTCGGCGCCAGCGAGGTGCCCAGACCGCTGACCCGCACCGTGCCGCCGAAGGTGGCGGCGATGCCGAACCCGCCCAGGCGCTAGCGGCCAAGCAAGCCCAGCGCGCTCAGCCCCAGGCTCGGGAGCGGCGCCTTCGGGCCGAGGTCGATCGAGCTCCGCGGGCGCAGCTCACCGTCGAATACCGAGACCACGTCGCTGCGACGCGAGGCGACCAGCAGCCCGGCGTCGCACAGGGCAAGGAAGTCCGGCGGGAAAGCCACGGACCGGCGGCGCAGGACCGCGACCGTTCGCGCGTCGAGCTCGACGACCTCGAGGGCGGTGATCAACGCGACGTAGAGGCGCTGGTGGGTGACGTCGAGGGCGAGGCCCTTCGGCTCCGGGGCGAGCGCGACCGGCCAGCTCCGGAGGTCGGGCTCGATGACCAGCAACTGGCCGCTCTCGCGGGCCGAGACGAACACCCGGCCGTCCGGTGCGACGACGAGCTGTTCCGGCCATCGCCCCGTGGGGAACCGCGTCACGACCTGCGGCGCACACACGGCCCCGAGCGACTGCACCGGCGCCGACACCAGCAGCACCTCGTCGTTCTCGTCGTCGATCAACCACACGCCGCGTCCGAGCGGGTCGACCTGAGCCCGGGCGCCGTTGCGCACGGTGGTGTGCGCTTCGCGACAGACCCCGGTGCCCGGCCCGCAGGTCGGCTGCGTCACCTCGAGGACGTCGGAGGCGTTCGACGAGGCGAGCAACAGCATGACCGTGAGCCCGAGCATGGGACGCACGACACCGCTCGCCGCCCCGAAGTTCCCGTGCACCAGCCGCCTTGCGAAGCGGCGGGAGATCATGCGCTCATGGGCCGATGCGTCGTCACGCGTGGGGTTGTGCGCTGATCATCTGGGCCACCTCGAGCCTCGCGGGCGAGTGCCGCACCGAGCGCTTCGAGACCCGGTTGGTCCGCGACGCGTGCGCGCAGGACGGGCAAGAGGGCGCGCGCGCGGCGATGAAGCGCTTCCAACGCGAGGCCCGGGCACGGCAGCGAGAGCTCGAGTGCAGGACCTGCCACGCGTCGCTGATGCCCGACTACCCTCTCGAGAAGCGGGCGCTCGAGCGATTCAGGTCGCTGGGCGGCGAGTGACCGCGGGCTCCCTGTGAACGCATGGAATCAATGCGATTGGCGAGATCGAGGTTGCACGAACGCGACCAATTCGGGCGATCGGCTTGAATCAGCACAACCTGAGTCGTAGAAGACTCGAAATGGGCACCAAAACCAGCCGATCGCCCGGATTGCAATCGCCTCCTGAGTGGGCGCGCGCGCTGGGCGCAGCCGTGCGACGCAAGCGGAAGGTCCTGCGGCTGACGCAGCAGGAGCTCGCGGACCTCTCCGGGTGCGGCCCCGACTTTCTCTACGACCTCGAGCGAGGGAAGCCTTCGGTCCGTCTCGACAAGCTGGTGCCGGTGTTGGAGATGCTGGGCCTGAAGCTCAAGCTCGAGCCGGTGCAGCGATGACCAGGGTCGACCCGCGCAGCGTCGAGACCGTCGACATCTACCGCGACGTCGTGCGGGTCGGTGCGTTGCGGCGGACCGCCGCCGGCGGCGCGGTCTTCGAGTACGAGAAAGACTTCTTCGAGGCGCACCGGGGTCTGCCAGGCGGCATCGCGACGCACCTGCCCTACGCCCAGAGGACCATCGAAGCCCGAGAGGGAAACCTCCACCCCTACTTCGCGGGCCTCCTCCCCGAGGGCCTGCGCCTTCGCGCCCTCCTCCACCGGGCCAAGACCTCCGCAGACGATCACTTCACGCTCCTCGTCGCGGCCGGCGCCGATTGCGTCGGCGATCTCTTCCCCGTCGCTCCGGGCTCGAGCCTCGAACACCTCGACCGCGCGAGAGAGGAACGCGCTGCTCTCGAGAGCGTCTCGTTTGCCGAGCTCTTCAGGCAGAGCCTCGACTCGGCCTCGGAGCCAGCCGTCGCGGGCGTTCAGGAGAAGCTCTCACCCTCGATGATCTCGCTCCCGTTCGCGACCCCGGGGAAGCGGTGGATCCTCAAGCTCAACCCGCCCGATAAGGAGCTGCTGGTCGAGAACGAGCACTTCTTCATGGCCATGGCCCGGGCGTGCGACCTCGACGCCGCGCGGGCGCAGCTCGTCCACGACCGCGAAGGCGCCGCGGGCCTGCTGGTCGAGCGCTTCGATCGGCTGCGAGAGGGCCGGCGCTGGCGCGGCGTGCACCAGGAGGACGCGTGCCAGTTCCTCGACCAGTATCCCGGCGACAAGTACCGCCTCCACCTCGGCGAGATCGCGCGCGGGCTCGACCGCTGTGACTCGCCCCCCGCGGAATGCGCGCGGCTGATCGAGCTGATCGCCTTCAGTTACGTCGTGGGGAACGGGGACCTCCACGCGAAGAACATCAGCGTCAACGCGCGAGGCGGGGCGCTCCAGCTGAGCCCTGCGTACGATCTCCTCTCCTCGCGGCCCTACCGGGACCTGAAGCTCGCGCTCAAGTTTGAGGGGCGGGACGACAACCTCAAGCGGTCCGACTTCTTCGCCTTCGGAAAGCGCTTCGGGGTACCGCAGCCGGCCATCGAGGCGCG
>JBBRUE010000861.1:0-3398 GCA_038248085.1 Myxococcales bacterium
CCGAAGCGGGGCCCGGCGCTGACGCTGACGGCGGAGGCGATGGTGAAGCGCCTGGTGGCCCTGCTGCCTCCGCGCGGGTTGCACCTCACCTGCTTCCACGGCACCTTCGCGCCCAACGCGGCCCTGCGCGCCACCGTGATGCTGGCGGCGGAGCCGGCGACGCCACCTCCGGCCGGGGAGAAGCCGAAGCGGCCCCGGCTCGATTGGGCCACCGCCCTGCAGCGCACCTTCGCCGTCCCCCGAAACGGAGGAGGCGCCAGCGCCGCCTCTGGCTCCGTCACCACCGCCGCCCCCGGATCCGCGGCAGCGCGACCTGCTCGATGGTCCACACGTGCTGCGGTTCAAGCTCGAGGAGGCGTGCGTGGCGCTCGACCCAGGTGCGGTGCGGGCGGCCCACGCGAAGCTTCTCGGGCATCCGCGCGAGCAGCAGTCAAGCCGCTGGGCCGAGGGGATCTCGTGGCTGGTCGAGCCCGTCACGGGCGATGCGTCGGCGCAGCGGGCGCTCTCGCTGACGGAGCTTCAGCTTCCGGGCGCACCTCGTTTTCTCCGCGAGCAGGTCCGAGGCGCGGCGCTGAGGCGCGCGATGCAGCAGCTGATCGCCGCGGGCCCCGACGCGGCGCTCCCAGACGGGCGCCCGGCCGGCTACCTCGCCCTGGTCGCCGGCGACTTCGAGCTGGCGCGCGCGATGCTCATCGCGGCTTGCGACGCGTCGGGGAACTCGAACGCGCAGTGGCTCGCCTATCTGGGCGAGGCGAACTTGCGAACCAACCACCCCGGCGCGGCGATGCAGTGCTGGTGCAGGGCGAGCCTCATCGACCCGTCGAAGATCGATCAGGACTGGCTGACCTCCGCACCCGTGCTCGAGCTGCTCGACGTCCACGACGAGCTCGAGCTCTCCGAAGCGCCGCTCAGCTACCTGCCGGTGCTGGCAGACCTGCTCGGCAAACACCCGCTCGACGACTTCGCGCTCGAGGCACCGGCAGACGCTTCGACGCCCAGACGACTGGCCGCGTTGCTCCGCGCGTATCGTCGCGACCGGGCCACGGGCGTTCTCGGAGAAGGGGAGCGCATCGAGGCGAAGCGCGTGATGGCCCGGCTGGCTCCCGCCGGGCTTCGGGAGCTCCTGCGACGGCTCTGACCGCTGCGCCCGGGAGCCCCGAGGAGCGGCCCGTTCAGGCTCCAATCAGCGGCACACCCTCTCTGTCGCTTCAGCTTTTTTTGAGAAAACATGCTCCGGGAGGCACATTATGCGCGACAATGTGCTTTAGCGGGCATATCTCGACAAAATGGAACGCACGGTCGCTTCGCTCCTGCCGAGCCGGGGCGGAGCCCGCCCGTGTCCTTCAAGGCTCGCTGCGCTGACGTCGCCGATTGAATGACCACGCGAGCAACAGCGGCGGGCTGAGCGGGGGTGATGCGCACGACAGACACACCGGTGGGACGACGGCGACGTCGGCGTCAGCCTCGAGGTCGGGCCCGTTCAGGCTACAATCAGGGCGTGCGTTTCGAGGACCCCAGCCAGCGCCCGTACTTCCTGTGGAGCGAGCCCACCACGGTGGGGCAGTTCCGCGTCGCCCTGGCGACGGCCGCGCCTGCCGAGAAGGCGATGCTGCTCGGGCGGCTGCTGCGCGAGGCGCGCGACGAGGACGTCTGGGCATTCACCACGGTCGCCGAGGTGCGCGCGCTGCTGCCGCAGCTGGACCGGTACCTCGGGCGCCGTCGCGCGTTCTGGCACTATCTGCTCGCCGCCTGGGAGGAGCATGGCCTCGCGTAGGGGGTTGTTGACCCCTGCACAGCTCGCGCTCGCGCAGGCGTTCTTCCGGCACACGAAGGGCTTCTTCCTCACGGGGGGCGCGGTGCTTGCGGGGTGGGAGCTCGCGCACCGCCCCACCGACGACCTCGACCTCTTCACCGACACCGACGAAGCCATGCTCACCGGTGAGAGCGCCCTGTTGGCTGCTGCGCGTGAGCTCGGCGGCACCATCGAGACGCTCTCGACGAACTTCGCGACGTCGTCGACCTGCTGCTGCTCGAGCGCCGTGGACTGAAGGTCGAAGACTACCTGCCGCTCGCGCAGCAAAAGGACGCGGGGGTTGAGCCCGGCGACGATTGCGTGGCTGGTCGCTTCGATGCCCGTGCCGCCGCAACCGCCTGGAGGGGTGTCGCGTGACGACGTGGTGGCGTGGCTTCGCTCGCTCGAAGTGCGCATGCTGGCACTCGCTTCGCCACCACGCTGACCGATCAGCTCCCACGTTTGCGCTCCACCGTCACAGCGAACGCGCCTCTCCTGCAGACTGCGGCTCGAGTCCTCCTGAAACGCCTGAGCGGACTCATCGAACTCAAGCCGGAGCTCACGCAGCTTTGGGGCATCGAGAGCGAGCACTGCCCCCATCTCTTCATCGACGTCGACGCAGCGGCGCTGGGTGGCTCGCCGTGTCGAGTCGCGGTGGACTGAGCCGCTGCGCTCCTTCGCAGCGGCTCGGGCGGCTCCCACTATCGAGCGAACGTAGTCTGCACGCCGCGGGCGCCGTCGAGGCCGATCATCGGAATGACGTGCTTCGCCCAGCCCTCGGCGTCGAGGCCCTCGCCTTCCTTGAACGGGGCCGGGTAGCGGCCGAGGTCGTAGACGGCGCGGCCCTGGGGCAGTTCGCTGTAGCTGGCGTACTTCTTGTCGACGAAGCCGACGGGCAGCCACTCCTTGAGGCCCACGGCGGCGCGCGCGGCGTCGAGGTCGGCGTCCTTCGCCATCAGCTTGTTGGTGAGGTCGACGGTCATCGTGTAGCGGTCGAACCACTGCGGAGCGAGCTTGCTGATGAACTTCGGCAGCTCGTGCACGTTCTTGGCCTGCTTGAACTTCGTCTCGTCGCCGATGTCGCCCGCGTTGCAGCAGCCGCTGCCGCCGCTGCCGTAGTCGCCAAGCTTGTTGAAGAAGAAGAGGTTGTCGTTGAGGGTGAGCTGATCACCCTCGGCGCCGAACTTGGTCATCACGCCGCTCTGCATGGTGAAGGCGACCACGTTGTGCTCGACCAAGTTCTTGCCGTTGTCGGCGCGCGGGTCGAGCGAGATGCCACGGCCCTCCATCTGCCAGCCGAAGGCGACGGTGTTGTTGCGGATCACCCAGGTCGGCGTGCCCCAGCCACCACCCGTGATGGCCTCGATGCCGCGGCCCTGAAAGCCGAGGATGAAGTTGTTCTCGATGGTGATGGTGCCCTTGCCGCCGCCCTTCACGTAGATGCCCCACCAGGGCGAGTTGATGATCACGTTGTTGCGCACCGTCATCGTCTCGCCGATCAGCTCGATCGCCGGGTCAGAGCCGCTCTGCTTGCGGTTGAGGGCCCGGTAGCCCCAGGGGCTGCTGTCAATGTGGCCGGCGATGCGCTTGCCGGCGCCCATCTCGC
>JBBRUE010000862.1:0-3395 GCA_038248085.1 Myxococcales bacterium
ACTCACTCATCTTGATCAAAGTGGTAATGCTCAGATGGTGGATGTGACCCACAAGCCACAAACAGTGGCGCGTGCCTGGCCAAGGCGCCCGCGTGCCGCAGCGACGACAACTGCGCGAGCAACCAGCGCTGCAACGTGCCCAGTGGCCGCTGCATCGCCCGCGACTGCCAGCCCGATCGTTACGAGCCGAACAACGACGACACCAGGGCCTTCAGCGTCGCTCCCGGGCCGTACCGCGGGCTGACCCTCTGCGCGGCGGACGTCGACTGGTACTCCATCGCGCTCTCTCGCGGCGACCAGCTCGGCGTCAACGTCGATGCCGACCCCTTCGCAGAGAACAACTTCACCACCGTGGTGAAGGACAGCAGCGGCCGCACGCTCTCCGGCGGGCGCCTGCTGGTCAGCTACGTCGCCCCCGTGCCCGCGACCTACTTCGTCGTCATCAGCACCACCGACCCGTTCCAGCCCTACGACGTCACGTTCCTCAAGTCGCGCGGCACGCCGTGCGACGACGACGTGCTCGAGCCGAATGACTCGCCAGCCCAGCCGACGTTGCTCAACACCAGCACCCAGGCCGACGGCCGCATCTGCCCGCAGGACCAGGACTGGTTCCGCGCCACCGTGCCGGCGGGGAAGGGCGTTCGCGCCAGCCTCATCAACTACGCCGCGGGGACAGGCCTGCTGCGGCTGTGCCTCTTTCAGTCCGACGGCACCACGCTCCTCGGCTGCAGCTCCGACGTGCTGCCCGTCGTCTCGGCGTCCACCACCGCGCTCACCGGCACCTCGGTGCTCGTGCGCGTCGTCGGCGACAGCGACCGCATCGCCAACTCGTACACCCTGTCCCTGGAGTTCCCATGAGAACCCCTTCCTCGCTGCTGCTCTTCGTCGCGGCCTTCGCCTTGTCGGCGTGCAACTGTGCCCCGAAGCCGGTGCCCGATGCCGGCGAGCCTGATGCCTCGGTGGCCGTGGACGCGGGCTTCGATGCCGGCCTCGAGGTACCCGACGCCGGAGTCGAAGACGCCGGTCCGCCCCCCGAACTGAAGGTCACCCGGCTCCTGCCTCCCCGCGGCGCGTCGGCGGGCGGCACGCCGGTGTTGATCGAGGGCTCCGGTTTCCTCCGCGACTTCGCGCCCAGCGGCACCCAGGCGAAGGCGGTCACCACCATCCGCATCGGTGGCAACCAGGTCCAGGACTTCCAGATCATCGACGACGAGACGATCGAGGTCCGCACGCCCCCCGGAGTCACCGGCCCCGCCTCGGTCTCGCTGCGGAACCCCAACGGGAGCTTCGTCTGCAACAACTGCTTCACGTACTTCGATGAGCTCGTCGTCACCGGCTTCACGCCGCGTGAAGGGCCGCTCGCTGGAGGCACCGAGGTCACCATCACCGGCCAGGGCTTCACCGCCGACTCGCAGGTGCTCTTCGGCGTGTTCTCGAGCCCGCGCATCACCTTCGTCTCGGCGACCCAGCTCAAGGCCATCGCGCCTCGCGGGGCGGCGGCCGATCTCGTCGACCTCGTCGTCTACAACAAGAACGGCGTCTCCAATCAGCGCCGCGCGTACAGCTACCTGCCCGAGCTGCGCATCACCTCGCTCTCCCCTGTCACCGGGCCGATCGCCGGTGGCACGACCGTCACCCTCACCGGCACTGGCTTCAGCGGCGCCACCGCCGTGCGCTTCGGCTCCGTCGCCGCGACCAACGTGACGGTCGTCTCAGCGACCCAGGTCACCGCGCTGACGCCGGCCTCGGCGACCTCCGGTGCGGTGGACGTCAGCATCACCACCCCGGCCGGTGCGTGGACCTCGCGCCGCGCTTTCACCTTCTTCGACCCCGCGGGCGCCTTCGCGGCCTTCGCCGTGGCGCCCCGGCTCATCCGCCCGGGTGACACCGTGGTGCTGACCCGCCAGGCGCTCGACCAGGGGCCGCTGAGCGTGTACAACGCCGGTGTCACCGCGACCGTCGGGGCACGCACCTTCTCGACTGCGGAACTCACCGTTCCGGCTCGCGGCGCAGCGGCTCGCGTGTCTGACGTCGAGGCCGTCGGTGCGTCGACCGTCACCGTGGCCGCCGCCGCGACGTGGCGGGTGTCCCTCGCCTCGGTCGCGCCGACCAGCGGCCCTGCCGCGGGCGGGACCCAGGTCGCGCTGACCGGCTCCGCGATCCCCACCGGGGCCGCCATCACCGTCGGCACCTTCGCCGCGACCGCGATCACCGTCGGCGCCGAGACCGCCGCCCAGTTCACCACCCCGGCCGGCAGCGGCGGCGCGGCGAGTGATCTCCGCGTCGTCGAGACGGCGGACCCGGAGAACGACGCGCTGCTCGGCGGAGCCTTCACCTTCCTCGAGCGGCTCTCCATCGGCCGCGTTCAGCCCGAGCGCGGCGCCATCGCGGGCGGCACGCTGGTCACGGTGCTCGGGTCCGGCTTCGGCGACTCGACCACCGTCAGCTTCGGCCAGTTCAAGGCGAAGGATCTCAAGTTCGTCGACAGCCATACCATCACCTGCCGCACGCCCAAGGGCTCGGTCGGCGTGGTGGACGTGCGCGTCGATCGCCTCACCGACAACGACACGTTGCCCGGTGGCTTCTCGTACTTCGACCCCCGCAGCATCTCCGGTGGGCTCTCGGGTGGCCCGCTGGTCGGCACGCTCAACATCACGGTGCTCGACTCGACCCAGGGCTCGTACGGCGCCCCGGTGCCCGGCGCGCAGGTGATGCTCGGCCTCGACCCCACCACGCCCTACCAGGGCACCACCGACCAGCGCGGGCAGATCACCTTCAGCGACCCGTCGCTGGTGAAGGCCCAGACCGTCACCGCCTTCAAGGACTTCTACGAGTCGGCCACCGTCACCGGCGTCAACGCCGAGAACCTCACCGTCTTCATCGCGCGCACCGGCGGTGGGGAGCCGGGCTCGGGCCAGCCGCCTCCCGGCACGCCCCCTTCGACGATCGCGGGCCGCGTCACCGGCTTCAAGTCGCCGCGCGCGCTGACCACCGGAGAGACCCTCGAGGCCCGCGTCTTCGTGGCGCAGACTTCGCTCTACGGCGGCCCTCCGTTCGGCTCCGGCCCCGACAAGTCGCGCGAGAAGTGGCGCGTGGTTCGCGATGGCAGCGACTACCTCGTCTACACGGGCGCCGGGTTGCGCGGTGTGTACGCCATCCTCGGCATCTCCAAGGGCTCGAGCTTCACCCCGGTCGCCATGGGCGTGAAGCGCGGCATCACCACCTCGCCGGACAACCCGGCCACCGGCAAGGACATCATCATCGACATGGCGCTCGACGTGACGGTGCCCATCACCATCGACGCTCCGGTGAGCTACCCCGGCACGTTCGGCCCTGAGCCCGGCTTCAACAGCGTCTACTCGTGGCTCGAGCTCGGCGCCGAGGGCTTCGTGCCC
>JBBRUE010000863.1:0-3389 GCA_038248085.1 Myxococcales bacterium
CGAGACGCTCACGGCACTGGGCGACGACGAGACGCTGCTGGTGCAGTCGGGCCAGCCGGTGGGCGTCTTCCGCACCCATCGCGACGCCCCGCGCGTGCTCATCGCCAACTCGAACCTGGTGCCGCACTGGGCCACGTGGGATCACTTCCGCGAGCTCGAGAAGAAGGGCCTGATGATGTACGGCCAGATGACGGCCGGCTCGTGGATCTACATCGGTACACAGGGGATCCTGCAGGGCACCTATGAGACCTTCGTGCAGGCGGGTCGCACGCACTTCAACTCGGAAGATCTCGCGGGCCGGGTGGTCCTCACCGGTGGTCTCGGCGGCATGGGTGGCGCGCAGCCCCTGGCGTGCACCATGGCGGGCGGCGTGATGCTCGCGGTCGAGGTGGACCCGAGCCGCGCGAAGCGGCGCATCGAGACCGGGTACATCGACGTGATCGCCCAGGACCTCGACGAGGCCCTGGCGCTGGTGAAGGCCGCCAAGGAGTCGAAGCAGGCACGCTCGATCGGCGTCATCGGCAACTGCGCCGAGGTGCTCCCTGAGCTCGTACGCCGCGGCTTCCAGCCCGACCTGGTGACCGACCAGACGAGCGCCCACGACCCGCTCGCCGGCTACATCCCGGCCGGGCTGTCGATCGAGCAGGCCGCCGCGCTCCGCGTCTCCGATCCGAAGCAGTACGTCGACCGCGCCCACCGCTCGATGGCCGATCACGTGCGCGCGATGCTCGCGTTCAAGGATCGCGGCTGCCACGTGTTCGACTACGGCAACAACTTGCGCGCCGGCGCCGTGAAAGGAGGCGTCACCAACGCCTTCGACTTCCCCGGCTTCGTGCCCGCGTACATCCGCCCGATGTTCTGCCGCGGCGAGGGCCCGTTCCGCTGGGTGGCGCTCTCGGGTGACCCGGCCGACATCAAGGTGACCGACGAGGCCCTGATCGAGCTCTTCCCCGAGAAGAAGCACATGGTGCGCTGGCTGCGCATGGCGGGCGAGAAGGTGAAGTTCCAGGGGCTCCCCGCGCGCATCTGCTGGCTGGGCTACGGCGAGCGCGACCGCGCGGGGCTGATGTTCAATGAGCTCGTGCGC
Source organism: Myxococcales bacterium (assembly GCA_038248085.1). GTDB lineage: Bacteria > Myxococcota > Myxococcia > Myxococcales > Myxococcaceae > Archangium_A. Next base: position 1,088 of record JBBRUE010000863.1, read on the forward strand.
ACCGGTAAGGTGAAGGCGCCGATCGTCATTGGCCGCGATCACCTCGACTGCGGCTCCGTCGCCTCGCCCAACCGCGAGACCGAGGCGATGAAGGACGGCACCGACGCCGTCGCCGACTGGCCGATCCTCAACGCGATGATCAACGCGGTGAACGGCGCGTCGTGGGTGTCCTTCCACCACGGCGGGGGCGTGGGTATCGGCTACTCGCTGCACGCGGGCCAGGTGATCGTCGCCGACGGCACCGAGGGCGCCGCCCGGCGCATCGCGCGCACGCTGCTGTCCGACCCCGGCATGGGTGTGATCCGTCACGCCGACGCCGGCTACGACGAGGCGATCTCGGCCGCGAAGGAACGCGGCGTGAAGATTCCCGGCGTCACGGTGTGAAGCTTCGCGCCGCGGTGGCACTGACGGCCGCTCTCGGCGCGTGCGCTCCCACGTCGCTCGCGCCGAGCATCATCCGCTACGAGCCCCTCGACCCGTCGGAACCGGAGAACCGGCTCGGCATCAGATCCGGGCCGCGGCTCGCCCAGTCGCTGACCACCTCGAAGTCCGGGCTGCTCGACCCTGAGGTGGGGACGCCGCTGCCCCCTGAGCTCGGCGTCTCGATCGAGTACCAGCGCACCCAGGCCCTGGTCGGCGCGCTGGCGTTCCACCTCGGCGCGCAGTGCGAGCTGCTCTACGCGCTCCCCTTCCCCGGCATCGGCCTCATGGCGGGGCTGTCGTATCGACACCAGGTCGGCAGCTTCAGCATCGCGCCGGCCGTCGCCGTGCGGGGCGCGACTGACTTCGGCATCTCCGTCGCCACCGCGGCCGGCTCGTACTTCGGCGGCGACGTCAGCGTGACCCTCTCCGCCGCCGAGGGCGCGACCGCCCGCCTCGGGCTCACCCCGTTCCTCTCGATCTGGGAGAGCGTGCGCAGCGGGACGACGGACCTCGTGCTCTTCCCCGGGGCGATGGTCTTCGTTCGGTTTCAGTCGGTCGAGCTGCTGGTCGGCTTCGGCCGCGTCTTCACCGGGGGAACGGCGTGGAACGTGCCGTTGCTCGGCATCCGTGCGGGAGGGAACTGATGGACCGCTTCGACCTGTTGATTCACGGCGCTTCGGAGATCGTGACCTGCACCGGTGAGGGCAGCCCCGAAGCCCGGCTCGCGCCCCTCGTGGGCGGGTCCGTCGGCATCCGTGACGGTCGCGTCGCGTGGCTCGGCACCGAACCGCCTGCGCGCGGAGAACTGGAGATCGACGCCCGCGGAGGCTTCGTCGGCCCCGGCTTCGTCGACTGCCACACCCATGTCGTCTTCGCGGGTGATCGTTCTGGGGAATTCGAGCAGCGCTGCCAGGGCCAGAGCTACCTCGAGATCGCCGCGGCTGGAGGCGGCATCGCGCGCACCGTCATGGCGACCCGCGCGGCCACCGACGGCGAGCTGATCGACCTCGCCCTCCCCCGCCTCGCGCGCCTGCTCCGCCACGGCGTCACCACCGCCGAGGTGAAGAGCGGGTACGGGCTCGACCTCGAGAACGAGCTGCGCATGCTCCGCGTCATCAAGCGCCTCGGCGAGCTGCAGCCGGTGTCGTTGGTCGGCACCGTGCTCGCGCTCCACGCCGTGCCCCCGGAGTTCAAGAGTGATCGGGCCGCGTGGGTGAAGCTGGTGATCGACGAGCTGTTGCCGGTGGTCGCCCGCGAGAAGCTCGCGCGCTTCAATGACGTCTTCGTCGAGCAGACCGCGTTCACCCACGAAGAGGCGCGTGCGTGCCTGGAGGCCGGCCGGGCGCTGGGCCTGCTCCCCCGGTTGCACGTCGACCAGCTCACCGCGAACGGGGGCGCCCAGCTCGCCGCCTCGGTGGGTGCCATCACCGCGGATCACCTCGAGCAGATCTCCCCCGAGGGTATCGCCGCCCTCGCGCGCGCGGGGACGATCGCCGTGCTCGCCCCCACCTCGACGCTGTTCGCGAAGGCCCGGCCCTTCGCGCCCGGTCGCGCGCTGTGTGACGCCGGGGTGCGGGTCGCGCTGTGCACCAACTGCAACCCGGGGAGCTCGCACTCCGAGAACGTGTTCCTCGCGATGGGCCTGGCCTGTGTCGAGAACGGGCTGACCCCGGCCGAGGCGTACCTGGGCTTCACGCGCTACGGGGCCGATGCCATCGCCGAGCCCGAGCTGGGCCGCTTGCAGGTGGGCGCTCCGGCCGATCTCGTCGTCTTCGGAGCGCCGAGTTACCGTGCGTTGCCGTACCACTTCGCGATGAACGACGTGGCGCACGTGGTGAAGGCCGGTCAGCCGCTCTTCTGAGCTTTTGATACAACGGCC
>JBBRUE010000864.1:0-3387 GCA_038248085.1 Myxococcales bacterium
CTGGTCACCGCCGCGTTCGTGCTCGCGGGTGCTTACGGCGTCTCGAGGCTCGTCGAGGCGACGCTCTTCGTGGGGCTGGTGGGTGACGTCGCCTCGGCCGAGGTCGCCGGCCCGCTGGCGCGGGTGCTGGCCGGCACGGCGATGACCATCGTGGTGTTCTCCCACGGCTGGCGCGCGGTGCTGCGGGCGCTGCAGCACGCCGACGAGACGTGCGTGAAGTCGAAGCGGCCGTGGGTCGCGGGGCTGTGGGGCTCGGCGCTCGCGGTGCCGCTGGCCATCGCCCTGCTGCTCGAGTCCGAAGCGCTGCTGAGCTTCTTCCGATGAGGCGCCCCACGGGAGCCCTCGCCCTGCGGCAGCGGGGAGCGGGTCGGGGTGAGGGGCCGACGCCAGCGACCTCAAGCTCGAGCACCCCTCACCCGGCCGCTGGCCGACCGCTTGCTGCTGCGGCAGGGAGCGGGAGCCGATGAGCGCGAGCGTGACCTTCGCCCGCCCCGCCCGTGGCTTGCTCGACTTCCTCGGCGCCGCGCTGTGCCTGTGGGCCGCGGCGTACCACACGCCGGTCGGCGCCCTGGTTCGCGACCTCGGGGCCCGTCTCTTCTCCGCGAAGACGAACACCCGCCCGCTGCTCGCCTACTACACGGGCGGCGTCTACGACGCGCAGGACGTCACCGCCCCCACGCCGCTCACCACGCCGCTGCCCGACATCGAGGTGTTGACCACGGTCCCGCCCGGCCGTGCGCTCGGCCGCGGGGTCTTCGCCTCGGCCGCGATGCTCAGCGGCGATTCGCGCGTCCCGGTCGATGCCCTGGCCAAGCGCTACGGCCTGCCCTTCGCCACCCCCGACGACGCCGCCCTCGTGGTGGAGCGCGCCCGCGCCGAGCTCGGCAGCGAAGAGGCCGCGGTGCTCGCGGTCTTCGCCGGCTACGACGTCGCCAGCTTCGCCGCCCAGCGCGCGTTGTCCGAGGGCCGTGCCACCAGCCTCGAGATGCTCTCGCTGCGCCTGCCGCCGTCGAGCTCGAAGGCCCTCAGCTCGGCCTCTACCGCCCTGATGCTCGGCACCGCCTACGGCCTCTCGTGGCCCGTCGCTCCCGGCACCCGAGTCACCTCGCCCTTCGGTTGGCGCAACCACCCCACGCTCGGTCGCGGGCAGTTCCACACCGGCGTCGATCTCTCCGTGCCCGAGGGCACCCCGGTGAAGGCGGTCGCCGACGGCGTGGTGCGCCGCGCGAGCGAGGACGCCGTGAACGGGCGGGTGGTGATCATCGACCACGGGCGCGGCGTCAGCACCGCCTACTGCCACAACTCGTTCCTGCGGGTGACGACTGGCCAGCACGTCACCGCGGGCGACGTCATTGCCGACTCCGGTACCACCGGCCGCAGCACCGGGCCCCACGTGCACTACCAGCTCGAGCTCGGCCACAAGCCGATGGATCCCTTCTCCTTCCGCGGCTCGAAGCCGGTGCTCCTCGAGGCCGCCGCGCCGACCCCGCCGAAGGCCGACGGTGGCACCCAGCTCAAGAAGGCCTTCGACCAATTCGGCCCGCCGCCTGCCTCGGAGGAGTAGCCGTGCTAGACGCTCGCGCCCATGTCCCCGGTGATCGTGAAGGTCCGACGCGTGCGTCCCTCGGAGCTGCCGCTCCCGAAGTACCAGACGCCCCTCTCGGCCGGCATGGATCTCCTGGCCGACCTCACCGCAGACGTGGCGCTCGCGCCGATGGAGCGCCGCCTCATCCCCACCGGGCTCTCCCTCGAGCTGCCTGCCGGCTACGAGGCCCAGGTCCGTCCGCGGAGCGGCCTCGCCCTGAAGCAGGGCCTGACGTGCCTCAACAGCCCGGGCACCATCGACGCCGACTACCGCGGGGAGGTGGGCGTGCTGCTCATCAACCTCTCGGCCGAGCGGGCCGTGATCAAGCGCGGCGATCGCATCGCTCAGCTGGTGGTCGCCCCCGTCGTCCAGGTGACCCTCAACGAAGTCGGGGCCTTGTCCGATACCTCCCGGGGGGAGGGCGGCTTCGGGTCGACCGGGGTAGGGCGTTGAAGGAGCCTGTCATCTGCGCTAAATTACTGAGTTTGATTCACGCCTTACGACGTCACGCTGTCGGCTGACCCCCGAGGTCTTCACCGTTGCTCTGCTACCGCTGCGGCACCCACGTCCCGGACACGTCTGAGAAATGTCCGACCTGCGGGCAGAACCTGTCCACGGGTGGGTTGCGGCAGGCCACCGGGACCTTCAGCCGCCGTCGCGCCGCGACCAGTCAGATCGAAGGCGCGCCGTACAAGCCGCAAGATCTCGTCGCCAACCGCTACCTCATCAAGGACATCGTCGGCGTCGGCCCGCTGGGCTTCGTCTTCCGCGCGCACGACAAGGAAATCGACGTCGAGGTCGCGCTCAAGGTCATCAACCCCAAGCTGTTGCAGTCGGTCGATGAGCGGAAGCAGTTCGCCAAGCAGCTGCGCCTGGCCCGCAAGCTCTCGCACCCCAACCTCGTGCGCGTGTACGAGGAAGGCGAAGACGCCGATCGGCCCTACTTCACCTCCCAGTTCCTCGATGGCCTGACGCTGCGGAAGATCATCGATCTCCGCCTGCAGAAGGGGCAGTTCTTCTCGCTGGGCGAGATCGAGCCGATCCTCTCGCAGATCTGCGCGGCCCTCGACGGCGCCCACAAGGTCGGCGCGCACAGCGATCTCAAGCCGGACAACGTGCTGGTGCTGCCCGACCTCCTGAAGGTCACTGACTTTGGGCTGGGCCTGGCGATGCCGCGGCTGCCCTTCGTGCAGGCGATGAAGGCGCGCAAGGCCGACCGCTACCTTGCCCCGGAACTCGTCGAAGGCAGCGAGATCGACGGCCGCGCAGACATCTATTCGGTCGGCGTGATCCTCGGCGAGATGCTCTCGGGGCTCACCCCCGATGGCTCGGTGCCCGAGCTCCAGCGCCGCAACCCCGAGGTGCCCCCGCAGCTCGAGGGCATCTACCGCAAGTCGATCAACAGCAACCCCAACGCGCGCTTCAAGACCGCGGGCGAGATGATGGGGGAGATCGCCGCGCTCTCGAAGAAGCTCGCGCCGCCCCCGCCGCCGAAGATCGTCAAGCCGGAGCCCGCCAGCGGCACCGCGCCCGCGCCCCGGCCGCGCACCACCACCGGCATGCTGCAGCTCTCGCCCCGCCGCGAGGCCAAGCCGCCTCCGCCGGTGCCCGAGCTGCCCCCGCCGCCGCCCCCGACCACGGGCGAGAACCTGATGCCGGACTCGACGCAGCCCGTCGACCCCGCGCAGATCCAGAAGGCGCTGAAGAACGCCAACGACCTCGACTTCCGCAAGGACCGCGAAGAGACCGAGGTGATCGACTCGGGCATGTTCATCGCCCAGCTCGACGCGGAAGATCACGCC
>JBBRUE010000865.1:0-3377 GCA_038248085.1 Myxococcales bacterium
GGCGGCACCGCGACGGGTGGCGGCACCGCGACGGGTGGCGGCACGGCGACGGGTGGCGGCACGGCGACGGGTGGCGGCACGGCGACCGGAGGTGGTGGCGGTACGGCGTGTGTCGATACCTGCACCACCGGCGTGAGCATCTGTGACGGCGCCGACGTTCGCGTCTGTCAGCTCAACGCTACGACCGGCTGCCGGGCCTTCGTGGTCTCCCAGACCTGCACCAACGGCCTGACCTGCAGCGGTGGCGTGTGCCAGGCGTCCTGCAGCAACCAGTGCACGCTCGCCGCGACACAGTGCGCCTCGTCGGGCGCCCCGGTGGTGTGTCAGACGCTCGCCAACTCCTGCACCGACTGGGTGCTCCAGGCGGTGTGCGCGGCCAACAAGGTCTGCAGCGGCGGGGCGTGCGTGGCGACGGCGTCGTGCACCAACCAGTGCACCCTGGGCCAGACCCGGTGCACCGCGGGCAGCCAGCAGCAGACCTGCATTCAGCTCACCTCGGGTTGCACCGACTGGTCGCTCCCCATCGCGTGCTCGGCCGGTCAGAGCTGCGGCGCCTCGGCGACGGCCTGCGGGGTCGCGACGTGTACTGCCGGGGCGAAGCGCTGCAGCACCAGCACCTCGGCAGTCGAGACCTGCGACGTGAACGGGAACTGGTACGTCTCCTCCGCGTGCCCGCAGAGCTGCGGCAACGGGGCCTGCACCAGCGTCTCGTCGTGCAACGCCGGGACGGTTCGCTGCAACGGCACCAACATCGAGATCTGCAACCCGTCGGGTACGGCGTGGCTCTACAACCAGACCTGCCCCAACGCCTGCACCACCGGCGCGTGTTCGGGCGCCTGCACCGCGGGAGAGAAGCGCTGTAACGGCGCGGTGCCTGAGACCTGCAACGCCGGCGGCACGGCGTGGACCGCGTCGACCTCCTGCATGTACGAGTGTTACCAGGGCGGCTGCACGCTCAACGACCTCGTCGTCGACGGCACCACGGTGACGCTCGAGGGCGACCTCAAGTACTCGAACTCGGTCATCGTTCGGAACAACGGCCAGCTGCGCGTGGGCCCGACCGGCATCCTCAAGTTGCGCGCGCGCACCATCACCATCGACGCCAACACCACCCTCAACGCCAACGACACGGGCGATGAGACCCGCGGTTCTGGCGCGCGCGGCACCTGCTACATCGCCGGCAGCTCGAGCTGTCCGCTGTTCACCGGCTCGGTGACTTCCGGCGCCGGCTACGGAACGACGGGCGGCTCGGCGAGCAGCCCGGCCGGGTCGATGTACTGCCCCGCTTACGGCTCGACCTATTCGTGCATCCCGGTCGCGCCGGGAGGGCCGATCTACGACCGCGACGACGACCTCACCATCAGCAAGGGCTCGAAGTGGGACACGACGAAGGGCGGCGGGCTCGTGCAGCTCATCGCCGACACCGTGACGGTCAACGGGCAGATCACCTCGAACGCCACGGGTACCGGAGCGTCCGGCGGTGGCGTGCTCATCGCCGCCAACCAGATCAGCGGCAGCGGTGTCGTACAGACCGCGGGCGCGGGGACCACGATCACCGGCGGTAACGGCCGGGTCAAGCTGCTGCGCGGCGTCACCACCAACGCCTTCACCGGCACCGTGGTGGGCAACCAGCGCGTCAGCCCCATGCCGCCGCTCGACGTGGTGTCGGGCAGCCACCCGGAGCAGGCCCGCTGGTACAATGACGGCCTCGGCGACTGGTACCTCGCGTGGAGCAAGCCGTTCCCCAGCCTCGTCGGCTACTACTTCAAGCTCTCGACCTCACCGGCCACGCTGCCGACGAACGCCGCGGGCAACGGCACGTTGATCTCGACTGAGAGCCTGGTGATTCCCGCCGCGCAGCTCGTCGCGGGGCTCAACTACGTGCACCTCGTGTCGGTCGACTCGGCCTTCAACGTCGGCACGGTCAAGGCCACGCAGACGGTGCAGCTGAACATGACTCCGCCGACCATCGCGTCGCCCAGCAACCCTACGCAGCGCACCTGGGGCGGCGGCAACGCGCTCTACTTCAACTGGACCAACCCGCAGGCCGACGCGAACTACACCGGCTACTACTTCGTCCTCGACCACTTCGCGGACACCGTGCCGCCTCCGAACACCAACAACTTCACCTCGAACAAGCAGGTGCTGTTGTCGAACACGCCCGACGGCATCTGGGTGTTCCACCTCGTCAACCGCGACACCCGCGGCGCCATCACCAAGGCCGCCTCGCACTACACGGTCTACGTCGGAGCCAACCCCGGTGCGGGCAACCTCTCGGGCGGGGCCTACGACGGCTCAGCGGGCAACGCGCCGCTCGCCGGCGTCACCATCACCATCAACCGGGGCTTGTTCAGCGCGACGACGGCGGTCACCACGGGCACGTACACCTTCAGCAACACGCTGCCGGCGGGTACCTGGGAAGTCACCGCGTCGAAGACCGGCTTCCAGAGCGTGACGCGGACGGTGACCATCGCGGCGAGCGGCTCGGTGAACGAGAACTTCACCCTGGTTCACTGAGCCTGAAAGCCTCTCCTTGCGAAGCGGGGAGAGGTCGGCTGCAGGCCGGGTGAGGGGCTCAGTCTCGAGCGACGGGTGCCGGCCCCATGAAGCCCCAGGCCCACGCCCCCGCGGCGACGAGCGACGGCGCCACGACGAACACCGAGAGCACGCCGAACACCACGTCGTTGAACGTCTCGCCGGTGCGCTCGATGCCGAGCACATGCCACGCGGCCTTCAGCAGGGTGATGGCCCAGTTCGCGACGTTGGGCACGATGGTGACGAGGCGAGCGCCGAATGCCCATCGACGGGCACCTTGCCGGTCATGGCGAACGACGCGAAGCCGCCGGTGAGCAAGCCGACGAACAGCAGGGCCGCACCGGCGAAGCCCGTCCTCCGACGGAGTGACGCGAGGTCGTCGTTCACGTCGACTCCGGTGACTTCTTCTTGTCGCCCCGCTTCTCGGCCGGAACGCCGGCCCACAGCTCCCCGGCCGCGATCTTCGTGCCCTTCTTCAAGATCGCGTTCGCGCCGATGACCGCGCCGTCGCCGATCTCCACGCCGGGCATGATCACCGCCATCAACCCGATGGTGACCCGCTTGCCGATGCGCACCGGCGCCGTCACCAGCTCGCCGCGCTCGGCGACGTGGGCCACGAGGGTGACGTCGCCGCCGATGACGGTGTCGTCGCCGATCTCGATGAGGTTCGAGTCACCGATGACCGCGGTGTTGATCTGCACGCGCTTGCCCAGCTTCATGCCAATCATCGCGTGGAAGAGATTGATGAACGGCGTGACGCGCAGGAAGTTGATGCACGTGTACCGCACCAACAAGATGAGCGCGTTGTAGCTGGCCCACTGGAAGCCCTTCATCGAGAAGTA
>JBBRUE010000866.1:0-3364 GCA_038248085.1 Myxococcales bacterium
CCGAGGCGATGCCGATGCCGCAGTAGATGACCGAGTTGCCCTCGACCACCGAGTCCGACGCCTCCATGAAGCCGATGCCCATGCCGGTGGGGCCGATGGAGTGGCTGATCAGGTTGTCCTTGATGTGGATGCCCTCGGTGTACATCACGTAGATGCCCACCGAGTTGTCGTAGTACCGGTTGCCGATGACCTCGTTCTGGTCGGCGTACATGAAGTGCAGCGAGTACCGGCCCCGGCGCCCGACGTTGTTCTTGATCAGGTTGCCGTTCGAGTACCAGATGACCACGTCGCGCGAGTCGACGACCTCGTTCTCCTCGACCACGTTCTTCATCGAGTACCACAGGCGGATGCCGTCGCCGCGCATGCCCAGGGTGCGGTCGAGCGAGCGGATGAAGTTCTTGCGCAGCACGTTCCCGTTCGCCCGCTTGAGGTCGATGCCGAAGAGGCAGTCTTCGAAGCGGTTCGACTCGATGACGTTGTCGTTGCCGCGCACGTTGAGGCACGTGTCGTCGGTGTTGTGCGACTCGCCGGAGCCGGTGAAGGTGAGGCCGCGCAGCGTGACCCCCGAGGCCTGCAGCGTGAAGACCGTGCCCTTGCCGCCGCCGTCGATGATCGCCTTCCCGCCCCCGTCGATGATCAGCTTGTGGTTGAGCACCACCGGGCCTGAGTAGCGGCCGGGCTCGAGCACCAGCAGCCCGCCCGCGGGGACGGCGTCGACCAGCGGCTGCAGCCAGCGCAGCTCCACCAGGGCCGGCGCAGTGGGCACGGGCGTGACCTCGTCGATGCCGCCCCAGTGCGCGGCCGCCATCGGCTCACCCGGCGAGGTGGGCTCCCCGGGCTGGGCCGCCGCGACCACCGCGGCCAGAGCCAGCACGATGAAGAGCCGGGCTTTCATTGGTGGGCCTCAGGCCTTTCCACCAGCCACAGCGTCGGCCGGTGCCTCGGCCGCGTCGCTGAGCTCGAGGCGGCGGCGCAGCACGGCGACCAGCATCGACACGGTGACGCCCGCGAGCAGCGCGAAGGCGGCCGTGGGGTACGAGTGTGTCGAGAACTGCGCGACCTTCCCGTCGCCGAAGACCGTCGGCATGAAGGGCTTCACGGTGAAGGCGCCCCACGGGTGCATGTTGTGCCCGAAGAACCACAGCCACGCCGCGAAGGCGACGATGAAGAAGATCGGCAGCAGCGCGGGCACGAGGCCCAGCACCAACTGGAACTTGCGCCACTTCGCGGACGCGAGGGTGATGCCCACCATCAACACGATCAGCACCACCACCGCGATGGTGGTCGCGCTGATGACCTTCTCTCCCCAGTGCGCGATGCGCTCCGCGTCGTTGAAATACTTCGCGGCCTCGTGCATGTAGTTCTGCGTGTAGTCGTGGAGCCGGCCCGCGCCCCACAGGTCGCCCACCATCCACCCTGCGAGCCCGGTGAAGCCGACGCCGAGCGCGATCACCCGCGCCTTCATCGAGGGAATCGCGAAGCCCAGCAGCGCCACGGCGAACAGCCCGATGATGTACCGCGCGAGGACCACCTCGACCGGCGCGCCGACCCCGATGGGGTGCATGCCTACGTAGTGGTTGATGGTGTTCATCTCGTGCATGCAGTCGAGCTCCGAGGCCTCCTTCTGCTCGGCCGGCGTCTCGTGCTCTCGCGTGCCTTCGGGGGTGCGCCACCCGAGGTCTTCCTGAATGGTCTCCTGCGCCACGCGGCTCGCCTTGGGAGCCGAGGTGCAGCCGTTGGACACGCCCTGGAACCCGAAGGTGATGCGGATGCCGTCGGGGAAGGCGTCGGGCGGGTAGTTCGGTGCGGTCAGCGACACCCACCACACCGGCAGGAAGTAGGCGGAGACCATCAACGCGATGGCCACCACGGCCAGGATACTCACGAGCGGGGACTGCTTGACGGTGGGCTGCATGGCCAACTTCTCCAGGTTCAGCGCGGCGCTCGCGCACGGCCTCGCGGGAATGATGCGGGCCGTGCGCTGGTGAGCGCGGGAAGACGGGTGCGGCTACTTCTTGGGCGCGGGGGCGGCCGCGGGCTTCACGGCGCCCTTCTCAGGCATCTCGAGTCGCGACATGAAGTCGACGATCGCGTCGACTTCCTTGTCGTTGTACGTCTTGATCACCTTCACCATGTCGGGGTTCGCGTTGCGGCGGCGGCCGTCGCGGATGTCCGTCGCCTGGCGCAACATGTACTTGTAGTGCTGCCCCGCGAGCACCGGGTAGAACTTGTCCATCACCCCTTCGCCGTTCTTCAGGTGGCACACCTGGCAATCGCGCTCGTACAGCTTCTTGCCCAGGTCGAGGTCGGTGCCCGGGCCGCGGCCGTTGTCGTGGGGCACCTTGAGCGACGCGATGTAGGCCGACACGTCCGCGAGCTCCTGCGGGTCGGCCAGCGTCACCGCGAACGGGTACATGATGGGGTTGTCACGCAGCTTCGCGCGGATGTCGGCGATCTGCTTGATGATCACCGTCGTGTGCTGACCTGCGAGCTGGGGGAAGGTGCCGTCGGGCCGACCGGCCGCGTTGGGGAGATGGCACGCCGAGCACACCTCGTAGGCCTCCTCGCCGCGCTTGAGGTCGCCCTTGAGCTTGAGGGCTTCGATCTTCTCGCCGCCCTGGGCGTTCCACTTGTAGCCCTTCGATTCGATGCCCTTTCCACCTTCGGCCGGCGGTCCGGCAAAGGCGGTGAGCGCGAGACAGCTGGTGAGGACGACGAGGGTTCTGATCAGGGTTTTCTTCATGGTGTGGTTCCGTAGTTGATGTGGGCCGGTACTTCACGAACCGTACCGGAATTGATCCACGTCATTTGAGCGTCGAGACGTACTCGGCGAGGGCCTTGATCTCCTCGTCGTTGACCAGCACCATGATGCCCTTCATCGCCGCGGTGTTGCCGTTGGAACGGGCCCCGCTCTTGATGTCGTGCATCTGGCGTTCGGCATAGATGGCCCCCTGGCCTGCCAGCCGCGGGTACTCGGGCAGAATCGGCGTCTTCGCGTCCTTGCCGTGGCAGGCCACGCAGGTCTTCTCGAGCCAGAGCTTGGCGCCATCGAGCTTCGCGCCCGGTGCAGCTTTTGCGTCAGCCGGCTTGGCGGGCGCAGCCTTCGGGTCTGCGGCGAGGGCTACCGAGGCAACGACGGCCAACATCAGGGTCATCCACTTCATGTTCTGCTCCTTTTCAAAATGAAACATCGGGGTCGGGTCGAAGGACGGGCCTTCAGAGGGTACGGAAGCGCGACGGGTGGTGAAGATTCAAGAAGCTCGCCGCTGCAGGGCCCCGAAAAGACGACGCGGCGGGGAAGTGAGTCCCCCGCCGCGCGCAAACTGAGACTGTGGTGAGGGGCGTTACTTGACCTTCTTCGCGC
>JBBRUE010000867.1:0-3344 GCA_038248085.1 Myxococcales bacterium
CCCGGCTTACCCACCCGCATCGCGCGGGAGCTCGAAGGGCAGGCCGCGGCGCTGCCGTTGTTGCAGTTCGCCTGCCAGGCGCTCTGGGAACGCCGTGATGCGCAGCGCTCGCTGGTGCTGCAACGGGAATACGACGCGATGGGCGGCGCGGTCGGGGCGCTCGCCACCCACGCGCAACGACTCGTCGCGGAGTTGCTGCCGGAAGAGCGCCGGCTGACCCGCGCGATCATGCTGCGCCTGGTGAACGCCGACGGCACGCGCCGCCCGCGCACCAGGGAGGAGCTGCTCCAGCACCAGCCCGAGGCCGGGCCCCAACTCGATCGGCTGCTCACCCAGCGGTTATTGGTCAGCGATCGCCAGTCGGACACCGACGCACCGCTGATCGAGCTCGCCCACGAGTCGCTGGTCACCACCTGGCCGCAGCTCACCCGCTGGCTCTCGGAGACCGAGGAGTCACGCGGGCTCGTGCAGGACATCGAGCAGGCCGCGCAGCTGTGGGACAAGCGCGGCCGCCGCGACGAGGAGACCTGGGCCCAGGAAGCGCTCACTGACGTGCTCCGTCGGGTCGATCGATGGAACGTCTCGCTCACCACGGCCCCGCGTGCGTTCCTCGCGGCCGGGCAGGCGAGGCAGGAACGGCTCGCCCGCCGGCGCCGGGGCCTTCAGCTCGGCGCCTTCGTGAGCGTCTCGCTGATCGCGGCGGTCACCACCTTCGCCGCCGTTCAGTTCCGCGAGAAGGAGCGGGTCGCCATCGCGCAGCAGGAGCAGATCCGCCTGGCCGCAGGCGACGTCGGCCACTTCGAATTGGTGCTCGAGCCCTTCGACTGGGACCCCGCGACCCTGACGCGCATCCCGGTGCCCGCGACGCAGCACTCCTCGCTCGACTGGCGGCTCCACGCCCCCTCGAAGACGAATCTGCAAGAGGCCGGGCCGCTGCTCGCGCTGGCTCGGGTGAGACGTTCCGGGCGCGCGGTCGACGCGGGGGGCCTGAGGGAGGTCGTCGAGCTCGGCAGCGGGCCGGTGGTGTTCGAGTTCACCGGGCGGGGCGAGGGGTGTGGCTCGTCGTGGCTCTTCGTGCGGAGGCTGCCCGGGTACGCCGAGCGGCAAAGCCCACCTGAGCAACTCCACGTTCCGGTGCCGACCTGCGCGGCGACCGGGGCTGGCATCGTGAGCCTGACCCTTCCAGACGGCGGGGTCTTCGGGCTCGACCGCACCGAGGTCACCGCTGAAGCGTGGGAGGCCTATGCCTCGTTGTCCGCGTTGACGGGCGACCAGCGCCTGGTGGTCCCGCCGGCCTTCCGGCAGCCCGGCGTCCCGGGTCTCCCGATCGTGGGCCTCGATGCGTACGCCTCCGAGCGGCTCTGTCGCTTCTTCGGGCGCAGGCTCCCCACGACTGACGAGTGGCTCGCGGCGGCCCGAACGCATGCCGTGCGCGACGGGCGTGCGGAGGCGGGGTGCCGGGCGAACCTCGACGGCGATGGCGACGGGTTCGCCGTCCTCGCTCCGGTGGGCGCGTGCGCCGGTGACACGACGCTGGACGGCGTGGTCGACCTCCTCGGCAACGTCTCGGAGTGGACGTCGGACGACAGCGAGGACGAGGGCGACGCCGGCCCGAACTTCTCGGGCCTCCGTCACCGGATGGGGGCGGACTGGTCAGTGCCCGGCACCGCACCACCCGCCAGTCTCGACTTCATCAACCGCGCGGCTCCGACCTACCGGGACTACTCGCTCGGGGTTCGGTGCGCGTCAGAGTGACGTCTTGATCGGCCACTTGCCGCCGCCCGCAAGCACCACGCCCTGCTGGCGGCCGAGCCACTTCTTCGTCACGAAGAGGTAGCCGACCCGCTGGCTGGACTCGGGGTCGACCAGCTGTGCGGTAGACGGGAGCGAACCCCATGCCTCCTCGCCGTCGTCGAGGTTGACGCTGAAGGGAGCGCCCCCGCGACCGGTCTTCTCTTCGGGCCCCTGGATGATCTTGAAGCGCAGGGTGTTGTCTTCCCGGCCCGTCACCCGGACGATCATCCGGAAGTAGCCGCCCGCGGCGAAGGCCCGGTCCCAATACGCGAGGAGCTCGTCGGGCTCGGCGACCGGCTGGGTCGAGCTGTCGCGCTTGTTCGGCTCGCCGTCGCCGTTGCTCTTGGGGGGCTTCGCCATCGATTTACGCCCTGCTGCCATGTGGCCTCCGTGGAGTGGTGCTGCTGGTGAGACAGGCTCGCGCCCGGCGCGTCAGGCCGTGGTCGTCGTAGTCGGAGCTGTAGAGGGGCCCGGTCGGCGCCAGCACGCGGCGCCCGGCGCCCAAACGCCCAGCGAGCTTCGCGAGGAGGGCTGACCCGTCCCACGTACCCTGCGGGCGGCGGGCGTGGTTGGCGACGTCGCAGCCCAGCAGTCGCAGCGAGGCCCGGGGCGAGAGCCACGGCGTCAGCTCTTCGATGACCTCGAGGCCCCGTCCGTCGCTGTCGAACAGGATCTCGTCGCCCAGCTTGAAGCGGCCCGCGCTGCCGTGCCCCACGAGGTCGACCGTTCGCACGTCGCGGTCTCTGAGGTGCCAGCGGCGAATGAGGAAGCGCAGATCGGAGGAGCGCTGCGCCCGCTCGACGACGCGGGCTTCGCTCACCCCGCGGGCGACCTTGCGGGCGATCTCCTCAAGGTGCGCGTCGAGCCGCGAGGGGTACGAGATGATGATCAGGTGGAGCGACCGCCCGCTCACTTCGAGGCCCGCTGCAGCCCGAAGCTGCGGATCAGGTTGTAGACGTGGCTGCGCGCCAGCTCGAGCCGCCTCGCCACCTCCCGCACGTTCCAGTCGCAGCGCTCGAGCTCGCGGCGCACCAGCTCGCGCTGGAAGAGGCGCGTCGCGTCGACGAAGGTGCTCAGCTCGCCGTCTTTCGACGCGTCCCAGCCCTCGATGTGGCGGGGCTCGACCTGGGTCGCCCGCTCGGCCGCGGCGCGAATGAACGCCTGCTCGAGGCGCCCCCGGAGTTGCCGCACGTTGCCCGGCCAGTCCATCGTCTCGAAGGCGATGCGGAAGCCCGACGACAGGGGGATCGCCGGCAGCGAATGTTCGAAGGCCAGGCGCCGGGTCAGCGTGTCGAGGATGGGGCCGATGTCTTCCCGTCGCTCCCCCAGCCCGGGCATGCGGATGCTGAAGGTGTTGAGCCGGTAGAAGAGGTCTTCGCGGAAGCGCTTCTCCTGCACGAGCGCCTCGAGCTGCGCGTTGCTGGCCGCCACCAGGCGGACGTTGGCCGTCGCCACCGTGGTCGATCCCAGCGCGTAGTACTGCTTGCTCTGGAGCAGCTGCAGCAGCTTCGCCTGGGCCAGCGGCGCGACCTCGCCGATCTCGTCGAGGA
>JBBRUE010000868.1:0-3334 GCA_038248085.1 Myxococcales bacterium
CCGCGTCGATCAGGCCGTCGAGCTTGATCACCGACTGCACGACCATGCCGCCCTTGGCCAGCGAGTCCATCAGGTCGGTCCGCACCGCTTCGTCGGGGTCGGCCACGAAGAGCTGGCGCCCGTCCTGCTCCACCCGCTGCCGGAGCAGGTCACCGCTCTGGAGCACGTCGAGCATGTCGACCACCACCGGGTCGAACAGCGTGCCGGCCTGCTCCCGCATCGAGGCGATCGCCTCGTGCTTGGTCATCACGCGGCCGTGCAGGTTGAACGGGTTGCGCGTGAGCTCGAAGAAGGCGTCGACCGCCGAGATGATGCGCGCGCCGGCGCTGATGTCTTCGCCCTTCACGCCCTGGGGCACGCCCGAGCCGTCGAAGGCCTCGTAGAGCTGCGCGAGGATCGCGTTGACGCCGCCGGGCAGGTGCACCGTCTCGAAGAGCTTGATCGGGGCGCGGGCGTAGCGCTTGGCCTCGGCCTTCGCCTCGGGAGAAGTCGCCAGCAGGGGGAGGGTGAAGTGTTTGTCGGGCTTCTTCCCGAGATCGTGCAGGTACGCCGCGACCGAGGTGTGGGCCACGTCGCGGGGCTGGAGCCCGATCTTCCGGGCGATCAGCTGGGACTGGCGGGCGACCTGGGCGGAGTGCCCGCGGAATTCCTTGCGGGGCATCTCGAGCAGCCCCACGAGGATGTTGAGGGTCTCGACGAAGTCGTTCTCCCCCACCGTGCCGCGCACCGCGCCGAGCGCCTCGCGCAGCTGCGTCGGGTTCACCCGGCTCGACGTCTTTCCCGAGCTGCTCGTCGCGCTGCGGCCGGCGCCGTCGACCATGCGCGAGTCGCTGCCTTCGTACCCGCCGGCCAGCTTGCGCGAGTCGGGCTGCAGCGCCCCGCCGTTCTGCATCGAGGAGAAGGCACTGTGGTCGCCGTAGTAGTGCTTCTTGATGCCCGCCTGGATCGCGCTGCGGATGCCGACGTAGGCGAAGACCTCGGCCACGTCGGTGACGATGGCGATCTCCTTCTGCAGCGCGTCGTTCTGGGGCTCGGCCATCACGATCGAGAGGATGCGGCGCTCGGGGTCGTAGGCGATGGGCAGGAAGTCCTGCTTCTCGGCCATGCGCACCGGCACCTTCTCCAGCACCTCGGGGCCGATCTTCGCCTGGGCGAGCTTCTCGGACGACACGAAGCGCGTCTTGAACTCCGCAGCGAGGAAGCGCAGCAGCGCGCCCTCCTGCATGAGCCCGAGCTCCACCAGGCAATCACCCAGCCGGTGGCTGGTGATCTTCTGGTGGCTGAGCGCCTGCTCGACCGCTTCGGCCGAGCAGAGCCCCGCTTCGATGAGCCGCTCCCCGAGTCGCTTCGCCATGATCAGGTGGTCGGCGTCTCGCTCTTCTCAGCCTCGGCGGCGGGGGCGTCGCTGGCGACCAGCGCGTTGAACGGCTTGAACGCCAGCCCTTCAGGCAACGACGGGTCGCGCTTGGGCTCGTGCTTGACGGGCGCGGCGGTCTCGCCTTCGGCCCTCGGCTTGTGCTCGACCTTCGGGCCACGGGCGCGGCGGGGCGGCCGATCGGGACGCTCGATGGCCGGGGCTCCTTCGGCTCGCGGAGGCAGCGAGGCGCGGTGCGCGTCGAAGGCCTTCTCGAGGTGCGAGATGAAGTTGTCGAGCGCCTGCACGACGTGCGGGTTCTCGAGCAGCCGCTCGAGGCGCTTGCTGACGCGGGCGCGGGCCTGGAACTCCTCGCGCTCCTTCCCGGCGGTCGCCGCGGGCTTCTCTTCGCGCACCGGCGGCGCCACCCAGACGAACTCGGCGGCCTCGATGGGGCCGGGATCGAGCCGCTCGAGGCGGTCGACGACGATCTGCGACTTCCCGTGGAAGTGGCCGATCTTCCCCTTCACGAGGAGATAGTCGTCGGCGGAGAACGCCTGGTCGGCGGCCTCGACGTTGTCGAAGACGCGGCCGTCGGTCTCGCCGGTGCGGTCGACCAGCGACAGGGCGAGGTAGGTCTTGCCCCCGCGGGTGGTGAGCTTCTCTTTGCGTGCGGCCCGGAAGACGGTGTGCACGACCTCGCCCAGCTTGAGGTCCTTCACGTAGATCTTGCGGATTCGCTCGTCTGAATTCGTTTCGGGGTTTTCAGTCTGGCTCAAGGCCGTGCGACACTACCCTTCCGCACCCCAGTTATCGACAGGATGTGACAGATGATCAGCCTCGCTCTCGTACCCCTCATGTTGCTCGGCGCCGATGCCCCCCGCTGGGAGCTGGCCGCCGACCCCGATGGCATCAAGGTCTACCGCCGCGACCGCGAGGGCACCGAGGTCAAGGAAATGAAGGCCATCGGCCTCATCGACGCGACCCCCAAGGAGGTCTGGGACGTCATCCGCGACCTCGAGAACTACCCCAAGCAGATGCCCTTCACCGCCGAGGCCAAGGTCCTCTCGCGCACCGAGGGTGACAAGAACATCCTCTTCTACAGCCGCCTGAACACCCCGCTGGTCAGCGAGCGCGACTACATCATCGACCTCAAGGACGAGTCGGACTGGAAGGAAGGCAAGGGCTTCTACAAGGTCTCGTGGACCGCGGCCCCCAAGGAGCAGGACACGCTGCTGCCCGAGAAGCCGGAGGTGGTGCGGGTGCGCGTCAACGACGGCTACTGGCTCCTCGAGCCGCGCGAAGAGGGCAAGAAGACCTTCGCCACGTATTACGTCTACACCGCGCCGGGCGGCTCGATCCCCACCTTCATCATCAACCAGGCCAACGGCATGGCCGTGCCCAAGGTGTTCGCGGCGATCAAGAAGACCGTGATCGACAAGCGCTCGCTGAAGAAGTGATCACCGCTTCATGCGGGACGCGTCGGTCGTGACCTTGAACAGCACGCCCGCCACCAGGAAGCCGACCGTGAGGCCCGTGGCATAGAGCTCGGGCTTGTCTTCGGTGTTCCCGGTGTGAATCGCCCACAGGGCGAAGACCCCGCCCACCACGGCGAAGGCGATCCATCGGAAGAGCGGGGTGTTCCACGCGCGCTTGCGAGCGGACGACTTCAGCAGGCCGGGCATCGCCGAGGCCTTGCGCCACTCGGCCTGGTCCTCCCGCTGTACCTCGTCGTCTGGCTCGACGAAGCCCATCACCGCGGCCTCCTGGAGCTGCTCCCAGGACTCGTACGCGAGCTCCCCGTCGCTCGTGCGCACGCGGTACTTCATCTACGAGAGCTCCGCGCAGATCTGCTCGGCGATGCGCAGCCCGTCGATGCCTGACGACACGATGCCTCCGGCGTAGCCCGCGCCTTCGCCGCCCGGGTAGAGCCCCTTCATCGACACCGACTGGAGCTGCTCGTTTCGCGTGATCCGCAAG
>JBBRUE010000869.1:0-3328 GCA_038248085.1 Myxococcales bacterium
GTGTTGAGGAAGCGGTAGTCGATCGCGTCGTCGAGGGTGCCCACCGCGCGCGCGGGCGCCATCACCCGGAACGCCTCGACCGACACCGGGCCACGGCCCAGGCGCAGCACGTCGGCGCGGCCGATGTCGAAGCTCCACCCCTTCGCGTCTTCGAGGGCGAGGCCGCGGTGCACCACGTCGCCGAGCGAGAGCGGCGTCTGGCCGTTGCGCAGCACTTCGCCCACCACGCCCTCGCCGAACGCGAGCGAGAAGTGGCCGGGCGCGGTGTGGAACGAGAGCGGCGCGTGCGGCGCGGGCACCGGGTCCCCGTTCGAGGCCAGCGAGAGCTGCTGCCCCGGGTGCAGGAGGTGGGTCGCGACGCGGCGCTCACCCCAGAGCACTCGCACACACAGCGCTTCGCCCCGCGGCTCGATGTTCGGCATGCCGCTACCGACAGCGCCGAAGCTTCCGGGTTCCCGGTCGCGGGCTTTCAGCTCAGCGCGGGCCGACCATCCACCGCGCGGTGATGCGCGCCACGACCTCGCCGGCTTCGTTCTTCAGGTCGGCGACGACGTCGTATTCCTTGCGCGCGGTCGCCGTGACCTGGGCGCAGGTGCACTCGGCGGTGATCGGGCCGCGCGCCTTCTTCAGGTAGTCCATGCCGAGGTGGGTGATGATCCCCCGGGCGTCGTCGGGCATGGAGGCGATCATCGCCAGCCCCGTCGTCGCCTCTCCGAGGTTCATCAGCGCGATGGCGTGCACGCAGCGCAGGTGGTTCCGCACCGCGGGGCGATCGGCCATGCGGGCCTTCGCGTAGCCGGGCTCGAGCACGAGCACCTCGGGGCGAATGGTGCCGGTGTACGGGGCCATGCGACCGATGATGCGGCCCATCACCACGCCGCCGCCGGGTACCGAGCGCAGGTACGACCAGACCGTGCGCAGCGACGAGGGCGAGGCGAGGTTCTTGAGGTTGTCGAGCAGGGCGGACATGGCGGGGCCCTTACCTCCGTGAAAAGGGCGGTGGGGTCAACGCTTGAGCTGCCCCTCGATGTCGCCGAGGAAGTTCCACGCGTCGCGGCGATCGCCGTCGCTGGTCGCCTTCTGGATCTCCTTGCGCCCGTTCTCGATGAACTGCCGCAGCACGTTGTCGCGCTGGCCCGTCTCGGCCTCCCTCGCGGCGAGCTGCACTTCGATGCGCTTGAGCCGGCTGACGAGCTGCTCGGTGGTGATGGCCTTGCGCACCGGCGGGTCTTTCTTCACCACGACCGGGGGTGGATCGTTCTTCACCTCCACCGGCGGCGGATCCTTCTTCACCTCGACCGGCGGATCTGCCTTCACCTCCACCGGTGGTGGATCCTTCTTCACCTCCACCGGCGGTGGGTCGGTCTTCACCTCGACGGGATCCTGCCTGGCGACCACCACCGGCTCGTCAGAGACGGGCTTCGTCGCCGGGCCACCCTGGTTGCTCACGAACAACGCGATGAGCCCGATCGCCAGCAGCGCGACGACCCCCGCGAGCACGAACGGGAGCTTCGACTTCGCCGGCACGTCCAGTGGATCGGTCGAGCGATCGAGGTCCTCGACGTCGATCTGAAGCGAAGGGCTCGCGGGCGGCGAGGCGCCCGTCATCGCCGTCAGCGGCGAGAGCCGGGTCTGGTTCGCGAGGTCCTCTGGCTTGACGCCGACGTGGGGCGCCGTCCCGCCGGGAGGGGCGCGCGTGCGGCCCGACAGCGACGACTGGCCCCCGCTGCGCGACGCCGGTGAAGGCGTCTTGAGCGGCGGTTGTCCCCCCGAGCGCAGGGCGGGCGTACCGACCGGCCGGTTGCGGCCCGAGGGAGGCGGCGTACCGGCGATCGAGGCGCCCTGGCCGAGCGGTCGCTGCCCGCCGGAGCCGACGGGAGGTGGTGTCATCTGGCCCGTCGGCGCGAAGCTCGCCTTGATCACCTGGAGCTGGTCCCGCATCGCCGCGGCGCTCGGAGGCCGGTTGGCGGATTCCTTCTCCAGGGCCCAGAGAATGACGTCGTCCAGCTCCCGGGGGATGTCGGGGCGGATCGACGAAGGCACCGGCGGCGGGTCCTCGACGTGCATCCACATCGTCTGGAGCGTGTTCTCGCCGCGAAACACGCGCTCGCCGGTGAGCATCTCGAAGAGCACGCAGCCCAGCGCGTAGAGGTCGGTCTGCGGGCTGATCGGCTTGCCGCGGGCCTGCTCGGGGCTGATGTAGTCGGGCGTACCGAGGATCACCGAGGCGCGGGTCTGCGGGGTGGCTTCCCCGGGGAGCGCGCCGAGCTTGGCGATGCCGAAGTCGAGCAGCTTGACGTAGGGCCGGCCGCGGCCGGTGTTCACCAGGAAGAGGTTCGACGGCTTGATGTCGCGGTGAATGATGCCCGCGGAGTGCGCCGAGTCGAGCGCGTCGAGCATCTCGTCGGCCCAGCCCAGCACCTCGGCCAGCGGCAACGGCGAGCGCCGCTTGATGAGCTTGTCGAAGGCCTCCCCCTCGAGGAACTCCATCACGAAGTAGTGGGCGCCCTCGGGGAGCTGCCCGAAGCTGAAGATGTCGACGATGCCGCGGTGGCGGATCTCGTTCACCGCGCGCGCTTCGGCGAGAAAGCGCTCGACCAGCTCCTTCTCGTTCGAGAGCGAGGGGAGCAACACCTTCACCGCCACCCGCTTGCCGATCAGCGGCTGCCGGCCCTCGTACACCACGCCCATGCCCCCGACGCCGACGCGCGCGATGATCTCGTACTCGCCGATCTTTCGGCCGCTGAGGTCAGGGAGGGTGGACACGCGCCTGCCAGCGTAGCGCGCGCGCGCACTTTCTGCCGCAATCGGACCGGGGAGACCCCGTGCTACAGGCCGGGCCATGACGCCTGCGGTGACGCCCCTCGATGGTTCCCTCTTCGGCCCCGGCCAGCCCTGCTTCGGCTGCAGCCCGGACAACCCGGCCGGGTTCCACCTCCGCTTCGTGACCGAGGGCGACGACATCGTCACGCGAATGGTCCCCGAGAAGCACCACCAGGGTCCGCTGGGGTTGATGCACGGAGGGCTGATCTCCACGCTCGCCGACGAGACAGCGGCCTGGGCCGTGCTCGTGGAGTTGGGGAAGTTCGGCTTCACCACCCACTTCGAGGCGCGGCTCTCGCGGGGCGTGCGCATCGGCGTGGAGGTCGAGGCGCGTGCCCGCCTCACCAAGAAGACCAGCCGGGTGGTGAGGGCGACGGTCGAGCTGCGCCAGGCCGGTGAGCTGTGCTTCACCGGCGACTTCACCTTCGTGGTGCTCGATCGCGCGGGGGCCGAGAAGATGATGGGCGGCCCGGTCCCCGACGCGTGGGCCCGGTATTGCCGCTGA
>JBBRUE010000870.1:0-3313 GCA_038248085.1 Myxococcales bacterium
CCGGCATCGCCACCCGCGACACGTGGCTGCGTTCGTACCGTCGTGGACTCGGGCTCTCGGTGGGCCTGCAGGAGTACCTCGATGAGGCCGAGGCGGCCCTCGAGCACGCGCGCGGGTTGGCGATCGGTGAAGACGTGGGGACCACCGCGTGGGCATTGGGGCAGCTCGCTGGCCATCGTGGACAGCTGGCGAAGGCGCTGGAGCACCTCGACGTGGCCCAGAAGGTCCTCGGGCCGACCGCGGCCGTCCTCAAGGCGCGCGGGGAAGCCTACGCCCAGGTCTGGAAGTGGAAGGACGCCGCCGCCGCCTGGACCTCGGCCCTCAAGCTCGCGCCGAACGACCTCACGCTGTGGCAGTCGGTGGCGATGGCCGAGGCGAGCGTGGGCCGCTATGCACCGGCGCTCGTCGCCGCCCAGGGCGGCCTCGCGCTCCAGCCCCGCGACGGCGACTGCCTCCGGGTGCAGGCCCTCGCGCTCGCCCAGCTCGGCCAGCCCAACGACGTCGCGCTCGACGTCGCGCTCAAGTGGCGCGTGCCCGATGACGGGCCCCGTGCCAAGGCGCTGTGCAGCGCGAAGGTCCCCGGCTGCGCGAATCGCCGCAACCCGGTGCCGACCTACGACGCCCACGCGCCCTGACCCTCAGTCGATGGTGCGCTGCAGCGCGCGTCGGCTTTGTCGCCACTGACTTCAATGACTTCAGCGTTGTGCACCTGCGAAAGCAGTCCCGCTGATGCGGTGGTGCGGGGCGCCTTGAAAACGGCTGGCCGCGCCGCCATAAGGCGCTCGAAGGTTTCCCCACACCGGAGAGAAGACCATGGCTCGTGAAGTCGTCATCGTTGGCGCGGCCCGTACCGCGATCGGAGCGTTTCAGGGTGCCCTCTCGTCGCTCACCGCGCCGCAGCTCGGCGCCGTCGCGATCAAGGCGGCCCTCGAGCGCGCGGGCGTCAAGCCCGAGCTCGTCGAGCAGGTGATCATGGGCAACGTGTTGACCGCTGGCGTCGGGCAGGCGCCCGCGCGGCAGGCGGCGCTCGGAGCCGGCCTCCCGATCGGCGTCACCTGCGTCACCCTGAACAAGGTGTGCGGCTCGGGGCTGCAGGCGGTGGTGCAGGCGTACCAGGCGATCGTCGCCGGTGACGCCGACGTGGTGGTCGCCGGCGGCCAGGAGTCAATGTCCAACGCGCCCTACATCTCGATGCAGCTGCGCACCGGCGCCCGCATGGGCAACGTCGAGTTCAAGGACTCGATGATGAGCGACGGCCTCACCGACGCGTACGACAACGTGGCGATGGGCGTGTGCGCCGAGCAGACCGCGGAGGCGATGAAGATCAGCCGCGCCGCCCAGGACGAGTTCGCGACCGAGTCGACGCACCGCGCGATCCGCGCGCAGAAGGAAGGCCTCTTCAAGAACGAGATCGCCACCGTGTCGGTGCCGCAGAAGAAGGGCGACGCGCTGCTGGTGACCGAGGACGAGGGCCCGAAGAACGCGAAGCCCGAGAAGATCCCCAACCTCAAGCCGGTCTTCAAGAAGGACGGCACCATCACCGCGGCCAACGCCTCGTCGATCAGCGACGGCGCGGCGGCCCTGGTGCTGATGAGCGCGGAGAAGGCGAAGGCGCTCAACCTGCCGGTGCTGGCCCGGGTCGTCGGCCACGCGGCCGCGGCGCGCAAGCCGGTCGAGTTCCCCATCGCCCCGACCGACGCGATCAACAAGCTGCTCCAGAAGACCGGCAAGACGGTCGCCGACGTGCAGACCTGGGAGATCAACGAGGCCTTCGCGGTCGTCTCGCTCGCCAACAACCAACTGCTCAAGCTCGACCCGGCGAACGTGAACATCCGCGGCGGCGCGGTGGCGCTCGGTCACCCCATCGGCGCCTCCGGGGCGCGGGTGCTGGTGACGCTGCTGCACACCATGAAGGACCACGACTTCAAGCGGGGCGTCGCGTCGCTGTGCATCGGCGGCGGCGAGGGCATCGCGCTGATGATCGAGCGCTGAGCTGACGTCGTCTGCCAGCACTGACCTCTCCCTGCTCACCGCGGGGAGAGGTTTTTCGTTTCAGGCGGGTTGGCGAAGCGCGGCGTCGATGGCGGAGAGCAGCTGCGCCGTCGCGAAGGGTTTCCCGAGCACCCGCTCGTGGGTCAGCGCCTCCTGGTGCTCGTGAAACCCCGACATGAAGATCACCGGCACGCGGCGTTGGGTTCTCAGCGCGCGGATGAACTCGACGCCGCCCATGCGGGGCATCACCACGTCGGTCAGCACGAGGTCGAACGTCACCTCGGGCTTGCGCCCCAGCGCCAGCGCCTCTTCACCGTCGGCCGCGGTCACCACGCGGTAACCCTCGCGCTCCAGGGTCAACACCACCGTGCGCCGCACCAGCGGCTCGTCTTCCACCACCAGGATGGTCGCGCCGGCCCGGGGCCGCTGCGTCGCCGGCGGGGTCCCCGGAGCCGCCGCGGGCCGTTGCTCGGTGTAGGGCAGCCACAACGCGAAGGTGCTGCCCTCGCCGACCGTGCTGGCGACCCGCACCGTCCCCTGGGCCTGGTTGGCGATTCCCCACACCGTCGAGAGCCCGAGCCCGGTGCCGCGCCCGTCGGTCTTGGTGGTGAAGAAAGGCTCGAAGATGCGCGGAAGGACGTCGGGGGGAATGCCGTGTCCGGTGTCCTTGACCTCGAGCAGCACCCACTCGCCGGCCGCCAGCCCCACCGCCGGGGCGCTCGTCGCGTCGAGGGTGCGGCGGGCGCCGGTGACGCGCACCGTGCCCGTGCCTGAGATCGCGTCGCGCGCGTTGAGGGCGAGGTTCAGGATGATCTGATCGAGCTGGGTCGGGTCGATGAGCACCGTGCACCCTGGTGGACAGTCGACGTCGAGGGTCACGTTCTCGGGGAAGAGGGGCCGCAGGAGCCGGCGGTTGGCGTGGAGCTGCTCGCCGAGGTCGACGGACTTCGGGACCGAGGGCTGGCGCCGCGCGACGGCGAGCAGTTGCCGGGTCAACTCGGCCGCCCGCTGGGTCGCCGCGAGGATCGCGCCCGCCGAGTCTTGCGTCTCGGGGCTGCTGGCCGGATCTCCCGCCAGCAACTCGGCCTCGCCGGAGACGACGGTGAGCAGGTTGTTGAAGTCGTGGGCTACGCCGCCCGCGAGCCGACCGAGGGCTTCCTGCTTCTGGGCCTCGACGAGCCGGCCCGCGAGCCGCACCCGCTCTTCACTTTCGAGGACCAGGGCGCGGTTGGCGGCCTCGAGCTCGCGGGTGCGCTCCTGGACGCGCGTCTCGAGGAGGACTTGTTGCCCGCGCACCGAGGCGCTCACGGCCGCGAGCAGC
>JBBRUE010000871.1:0-3310 GCA_038248085.1 Myxococcales bacterium
AAAGGCAACCACAACCCTCAATCCAGCCCCTACGACATTGGAGATGGCCGCACGCCGGAATGACGCCATGAAGTCAGTGCACACCCGAGCTAATAAAAATGTCACCCCAAAGAAGCTGGTCCCTGACCTGCCTCAGCCCGGATATTGCGGACTCCCAATTGGCCCAAGGCGCAGCGAACTGCATGGAGTCACCCAATAGATAGGTCACTCTGATAGGGGACCGGCGGCCTAGAAGACTCAGGGCTTCCGCAGTCGCCTCAAGGCCCTCGCGCGTAAACTCAAGAGACACCAGCGGAATTGCTGCAGTCAGCCCCTTGACGACCTCGAGTTCGAATCCTTCTACGTCAATCTTGCAATAGCTGGGGATCCCGAATTTGCCGATGAGCGCGTCCAGCGTAGTCACGGCAACATCCTCTTGGTCCTTGTAGCCGGCGGTCGCTGCGAATCGGCCTGTCCAGCTTCGCCCACCTCGCCCTCGTGCCGCACGCCACCTGTGCTGCGCACGGAGAGCTGGTCGAGCCGGGTGTCGTGCAGCCCCCCTCGACCGTGCGCCGGCGCGAGCGCGACGCGTCCTCCTCCGACGTGGCGACCGCCGAGTGGCACCTGGCGGAAGCCGGTCACGCACACGACCACTGCATCCTCACCGCCACCCGGCGCACGCCCGCAGACCTCGACCGCGCCTGCGCGCCGAGCGAGCTGGGCCCCCCGGTGGCGAACGACGCACGCGCCGTTCGTGATCCGCAGGTGACGGAACCGGTCATCGCCCTGCTGGACGTCGCGCCGAAGAGCTCGCCTCCCCCCGCGTAGTCGCTGACTGTCGAGTCGCGCTCGTCCGGGCCCTGGCCTGGACCCGGCTCCATTCGCCGTACTCAACGCTTCGAAGGGTCCGCCCTTCTCTTCACCTTGTTGGTGTCCCGTGAGTCTCCTCGAGCTGAAAGACGTCGTCATCGGGTACCGGAAAGACCGGCCCCTCTCTCCCGCCTTCCAGTTCGCGGTGGCCGAGGGCGACACCATCGCCATTCTCGGCCCCAACGGCGCAGGCAAGAGCACGCTGCTCAAGACCCTGCTGGGCACCGTCGCACCGCTCGCCGGTTCGCTCTCGTGGCCGTCCGGCAAGGCCCCGCGCGTCGGCTACGTGCCGCAGGGCCACCGCCTCGACTTCGCCTACCCCCTCGACGCGCTGCAGGTGGTGCTGATGGGCCGGGCTGGCCGCGTGGGCCTCGGGCGTCGGTACAAGGCGTCCGACCGCGAGCTCGCGCTGCGCCAACTGGAGACCGTCGGCCTCGGCGGCGTCGCGCGCCAGGCCTTCCGCAGTCTCTCCGGAGGGCAGCGACAGCGGGTGCTGGTGGCCCGCGCGCTGGTGGGTGACCCCGAGCTGCTGGTGCTCGACGAGCCGACCAGCGAGATGGACCCCGCCGCAGAGCACTCGCTGCTCTCGCTGGTCAGCGACCTGGTGACGGCGCGGAAGGTGGCGGTGATCTTCGTGACCCACCAGATCTCCGCGGCCGCCGGGTTCTCCCGCACCGTGCTGCTGCTCGACGGCGCGCGCGTCTCGCTCGAGGCAGGGCCGACCGACGACTACGTCAGCTCGGAGCGGATGACGAAGCTCTACGGCCGCCCGGTAGAGGTGCGCCGGGAACAGGGCCGTACGCTCGTCTGGCTCTCGGCCCACGACGGCGCGCCAGCCGGAGGGGCGTCATGAGCTTCTGGGAAGCCAGCTTCCTGTGGCAGGAGCCGATGCTCGCTTCGCTGCTGGCCGCGGCGCTGCTCGGCTACCTCGGCTTCTTCGTGGTGCTGCGCCGGGTGGCGTTCATGAGCGCTGCGCTCTCGCAGGTGTCGGGCCTCGGGGTGGCGATGGCCTTCTTCGTGGGCAGCTTCTTCGGCATCTCGCCCCACGACGACACCTCGTTGTGGTTCTCGCCCATCACCTTCGCGCTGGTGTTCGCGCTGCTCGGGGCCGCGGCCTTCACCCTGCCCACGCGCTCGAAGCGCGTCGCGCCGGAGAGCGTGGTGGCGCTGGCGTACCTCGTCTCGAGCGCGCTGGTGATCGTGGTGCTCAACAGCCCGCGCATCGCGCAGGAGGCGCACGAGATCGGCGACCTGCTCTTCGGCAACGCGGTGGTGGTGCAGCGGGAACACCTGGTGCAACTGGGCGTCGCGGCGGTGCTGGTGCTCGGACTCCACGCGGTGTTCTTCAAAGACTTCCTCTTCAGCTCCTTCGACCCCGAGACGGCCGGCTCGCTCGGGGCCCCGGTGCGCGCGCTCGACCTGGCGTTGTACGGGAGCCTCGCGGTGTCGGTGGCCGTCTCCACCCGCGCGCTCGGGGCGTTGCCGGTCTTCGCCTTCCTCGTGTTGCCGGCCGGCGCGGCGTTGCTGTTCTCCGAGCGGTTGAAGGTGGTGTTGGTGCTCAGCGTGGTGTTCGCGATGGTCTCGGCCGCGGTGGGCTACTGGCTGAGTTGGACGTGGTCGCTGCCGACGGGCCCGGTGATGGTCGCGCTGGCGGCGACGTTCTGGGGCCTGGGCGGGCTCAAGCGGTTGGCGGAGCGCAGGCCATGATGATCCGGACGCTGGTGGTGGGGCTGTCGTTGTGGGCGGCGATCGCGCAGGCGCAGGCGATGGATCAACCCGACGCCGGGGCCGACGAGCCGTCGCTGCTCGATCAACTCGACGCCGCGGCGGGGAAGCCGGTGCCGACGCGGACTGGACCCGTGCTCAGCACGAACCCGGTGATGCGCGCGTTCCAGAGCCTCAACCCGGACATCTCGGTGATCGTCGACGCGGTGGGTGGCTACTCCGAGCGAGCCCCGCTGCGGCTGGCCGGTGACGATCCGGATCTCAAGGGCGACGCGACGAAGGCGGCCGCCGGGTTCCAGGTGCAGGAGGCCGAGTTCGGTTTCCAGGGCGTGGTGGACCCGTATCTGCGGGCCGACGTGTTCCTCACCATTCCCAACCTGAGCGGGCTCGAAGTGGAGGAGGCCGTGGTCAGCTCGACCTCGCTGCCGTTCGATCTCCAGGTGAGGGCAGGCATCTTCCGCTCGGCGATCGGCCGGCAGAACGGGCAGCACCTGCACGTGCAGAGCTTCACGCGGCGGCCGCTGATCAACGCCTCGTACCTCGGCACCGACGGGCTGCGCGCGCCGGGGGTGCAGGTCTCGTGGCTCGCCCCGGTGCCCTTCTTCCTCCAGCTCAACCTCGAGGCCTTCTCGGTGTCGCCGGTCGACGATCTCTCGCAGCCCACGACCTTCGGCGGTGGAGCGCGCACCGACCTCACCTGGGCGGCCGAGCTGAAGACCTTCGCCCCGGTGAGCGA
>JBBRUE010000872.1:0-3309 GCA_038248085.1 Myxococcales bacterium
GCCCGCATCATCGCGAAGGCGCCCTTGAGGTTGGTGTCGAGGGTCTTGTCCCAGTCCTCGTCCTTGAAGCGCATGATCAACCCGTCGATCGCCACGCCGGCGTTGTTCACCAGCACGTCGATGCGGGTGAACTCCTTGACCACCTCGTCGACCGCCTTGGCGCACGCCTCGGTGTCGGCCACGTCGAAGCGGATCGCCTTCGCCTTGCCGCCGGCGTCGACCACCGCCTTGACCGTCTCGGCCGCCGCCGCCTCGTTGCCGGCGTAGCTGATCACCACCGTCGCGCCGCGCTTGCCCAGCTCGAGCGCGATCGCCCGGCCGATGCCACGCGAGCCGCCGGTGACGAGCGCCACCTTGTTCGCAAAGTCACCCATGGTTCGCTCCCAGCGCAGCCAGCGTCTTCTCGAGGCTGGCGGGATCTTCGACGTTGAACGACTCGATCGACTTCGAGATGCGCTTGACCAGGCCGCACAGCACCTTGCCGGGGCCGAGCTCGACGACCTTCGTCACCCCGGCCTTTTCCATCGCCTGCACGCTCTCGATCCACCGCACCGACCCGGTGACCTGCGCGAGCAACAGCCCCTTGACCCGCGCCCCGTCGGCGTTGGGCACCGCCTCGACGTTGCTGACCACCGGCACCACCGGGTTCTCGAACGCGCCCAGCACCGCCGCGAGGCGGGGCACCACCGGCTGCATCAGCGCGCAGTGGAACGGGGCGCTCACCGGCAACGGCAGCACCCGCTTGGCGCCGGCCGCCTTGAGCAGCTCGCCTGCGCGCTCGACCGCCTTCGCGTGACCGGCGATCACCGTCTGCGAGGGATCGTTGAAGTTGGCGCAGCTGACGATCTCGCCTTGCGCGGCCTGGGCGCACAGCTCGGCGACCTTCTCCGGCGCCAGCCCCAGCACGGCCGACATCGCGCCCACCCCGGCGGGCACCGCCTCCTGCATGAAGGTGCCGCGCGCCCGCACCGCGCGCACCGCATCGGCCAGGGTCATCGCCTGCGCGGCCACCAGCGCCGAGTACTCGCCCAGCGAGTGCCCCGCGACGAAGGTCGGCGCGGTGGCGAAGCGCCGGGTGAACACCGCGTGCGCCGCGATCGACGTGGTGAGGATCGCCGGCTGGGTGTTCGCCGTCAGCTTCAGCGCGTCTTCCGGGCCCTCGAAGCACAGCGTCGAGAGCTTCTCGTGGAGCGCGTCGTCGGCCGCGTCGAACACCGCGCGCGCCTCGGGGAACGCCTCGGCGAGGGCCTTGCCCATGCCCACCGACTGACTGCCCTGCCCGGGAAAGATGAAGGCGATGCTCATGGCGGGTTCCTCACCAACGAACGACGGCGCTACCCCACGACATGCCTGCGCCGATGGCCATCATCGCGATCGCGTCGCCGGGCAGGAGCTTCCCCGCCCGGTTGGCCTCGTCGAGCGTGGTCGGCAGCGAGGCCGAAGAAGTGTTGCCGAAGCGGTCGATGTTCAGCCACGCCTTGGTCCGGGGGATCGACAGGCGCTCGAGCACCGCGTCGATGATGCGAATGTTCGCCTGGTGGGCGATCACGTGGGTCACCTGCTCGGCGGTGAGCTGGTTGAAGGCGAGGCCCTCGTTCACCGCGTCGGTCAGCGAGCGCACCGCGAACTTGTAGACCTCGCGGCCGTTCATCGAGACCTTGTGGAGCTTCTGCTTCACCGTCTCCTCGGTCGTGGGGTGCAGCGAGCCGCCCCCCTTGATGCAGAGGATGTCGGTCTGCGCCCCGTCGGTGTGGAGGTGGGTCGAGAGGATGCCGCGGGTCGGGTCGTCGGAGGGGCCGATCACCATCGCGCCGGCCGCGTCACCGAAGAGCACGCACGAGTTGCGATCTTCCCAGTCGATGATGCGGGTGAGCAGCTCGACGCCGACCACCAGCGCCCGCTTCACCATGCCGCCCATCACGTACTGCGCGGCGATCGACATGCCGAACAGCGAGCCGGCGCAGGCCGCCGACACGTCGAAGCAGAAGGCCTTCTTCGCCCCCAGCTTGTGCTGGAGAAACGCCGCGCAGGCCGGCATCGGCATGTCGGGGGAGATCGTCCCCACGATGATCATGTCGAGGTCCTCGGGCCGGCAGTGGGCCATCTCCAGAGCGCGCAGCGAGGCCTGGAGGGCCATGTCGGAGGTGACCTCGCCCTCGGCGGCGACGTGCCGCTGGCGAATGCCGGTACGCTCGAAGATCCACTCGTCGGAGGTCTCCACGATCTTCGCCAGATCGTGGTTGGTCATCACCTTTTCAGGTGCGTAGCTCCCCGTACCGATGATGTGCGCGCGCGTCACGAGCGGCCCTCTACCCAGAAGCGTTCGCCCTGTCACCGCGTACCATTTTTCGCACACTGGGAATCCGGCGACGCAGTGCGGGCAGCGGACGCACGAATGCCCGGCGGCGAATTGCGATCGCCGCCAGGCATGGGTGCTCGGGTTCGTTGTCAGATCTTCCCCAGAGGGAAGATCAGTCGGCGGTACCCTTCAAGACCTTCTTGCCCTTGTAGAAGCCGCAGGCCGCGCACACGCGATGGGTCTGCACCGCGGCGCCGCAATTCGGGCACGCGTTGAGCTGCACAGGGGACTTCAGCTTGTTGTTGCCCGAGCGACGCATGTCGCGACGCATCTTGGAGGTACGCTTTTTGGGAACACCCATGGAACTTGTCCGTCCTTTCGACTGCTAGTTCTTCAGTTTGATGTCCTTCAACTTCGCCAACCGGACATCGACTTCCTTCACCTTGCCGTGACCGCAGTCCGTCTCATTGAGATCTGCCCCACACGTCGGGCACAACCCCATGCAGTCATCCCCACACACCACCGTCACCGGAAGCGCCAGCAATACCTGCTCACGTACGACCGGGTCCAGATCGATCGTCTTCCCGTTGAACGGTTCGGCGTCGACTTCATCAAGTTCGAAGGACGCGGCGACGTCGGCCATGCCGTCGTCTTCCTTCTTCATGCGCCGCTTCTTGCCCTTCGCAGGGGCCGCGCCGGGCACCTCGATCTGGTCGTCTTCGCGGGGCGCCACCTTCTCGGGCACCATGCGCAGCGAAAAAGCGACGTCGACCGGCACCGGCACCGCGATGGTGCAGCGGCGGCAGGGGCAGCTCAGCTCGGCCGAGAACTGGCCCTGCACGAACACCCGCCCGGACACCTTCTTGAAGCTGGCCGTGAGCGGCGAAGAGGACACCAACGTGAAGCCCTCGGAGTCCACGAGGGCGGCGCTGAGCACCTCAGGCTTGATCGGCTCCGTGCGTTTCAGCCCGGCTTCTTGAATTTCTTCAATCTTTACCAGCATTTAGCCA
>JBBRUE010000873.1:0-3299 GCA_038248085.1 Myxococcales bacterium
CGCGCACCGCCCGGGCCGCTCTCTACTCCGGCCGGAGGCCTGGTCGTCAGTCAAGGCCGCGTCTCGTGACGAGGTAGACCGCGAAGCTGCCCAGCCAGTGCCCGCCCTCGTAGTGCTCGCCGGTCACCGCCTCGAGCCCCGCCTTCCGGTGCGCCCGGGCGGTGGACTCCAACACGGCCCGCCTCGAGTCCGTCGCCGGCAACCCCGACGCGATGCCCTCCAGCATCCACGCGCGCGAGAGGTTCAACCCGTCGAGGTGCGCGAGCTTCGGGTCCTGTCGATCCGTCACCAGCTCCGGCGCGAGCCACATCGCGTCGGCCTGCTCCGGAATGCCGGGCAGGAACGCGCGCAGCCACGCCGCGTAGGGCTCCGGCTTCATCACCCGGCGCAGCAGGTCTGCCTCCGCGAGGCACGGCGAGAGAAAGTCCTGGCCGTTCGGTTCCCACGACAGCGGGCAGCCCCGATCCTTCGCGTAGTAGGTGTCGATGCGCTCGCCGAGCAGCGCCTCCACCTCGGTGTTCCCCGCGCGCCGCGCCCAGTCGAGCACCAGGCCGAACGCGAACGCCGTCTGGTCGTGCTCCCCGATACGAATCGGCTTCGACAACTTCGGCAGCCACGACGCGAGCCGCGCCGCCGCGGCGGTCTCGAGCGGCACGAGCAGCTTCGCCCAGCGCTGCGCCTCGGGGGTGTCCCACTCGCGCAGCTCCGCCGCGAGCTGGAGCAACCACGCGAGCCCGTACGGCCGCTCGAAGCTGACCCGGCCGGCGCCCTCGAGGTACTTCAACTCCACCGCGAGGTTCTTCGCCGTCAGGCTCTCACCGACCGCCTTGCGCGCCTCGGCCGCGAACGGCGCGGCGGGGAACGTGCGCGCCAACCGCACCAGCAGCCAGTGCCCATGCACCGACGAGTGCCAGTCGTAACAACCGTAGAACGCCGGCGTGAGCTGCCGCGGGGCCTTCACGTCGCGCGCGTCGTTGAGCACGTGCGAGAGCTTGTTGGGGTACTCCTTGTGCACGCACGCCAAGGCCAGCTTCGCGAAGCGCGCCGCGGAGGCCGCGTCGAAGTCGGCCGGAGGGGTCACCGAGAGCAGCGAACTGGCGAGCAGCACGACGAACATGGCCGCGCACTCGACCACCCCCGCCATCGATACAGAAGAAAGGACGGATCAACCGCCTTGCACCCGGCAACCAACGGGTGCCATGACGGCCCTCGCACTCCCCCTCGGGCACATGCCGAACGACCTCGCCGCGGTGGCCGACCCTCTCCGGAACCTTGCGCTCGCTGCACGCGACGGGGAAAGTGTTGCGTTTACACAGCTTTACGAGCGCACCCGCGAGCAGGCGTGGCGGGTGCTCTTCCGGGTGGTGGGCCACAGCCCCGACCTCGAAGACCTCGTCCAGGAGTCCTACATCCAGCTCATGCGCGCCCTGAAGACGTACCGGGGCGAGTCGCGCGTCTCGACCTTTCTGCACCGGGTGTGCGTCAACGTCGGCCTGATGCACCTGCGCGGCAAGCGCCGCCGCAAGGAAGAGATGACCGACGAGGTGCCGGAACACGCCACCGACGAGCGCCACGATCCCGAGCGCGCCGCCCAGGTGAAGCAGGCCGCGTCGCTGGTGCAGAAGGCGCTGGCGACACTCAGTGAGGAGAAAGCCTCGGTGTTCGTGTACCACGAGCTCCTGGGCATGAAGCCGGAGGAGATCTCAGAGCTGGTGGACTGCCCGGTGAACACCGTGCGCTCGCGCCTCAACCGCGCCCGCCAGGACTTCACCGAGGTGGTGGTGAAGCTGAAGCGGGGGGACGCATGAGCCACCTCGCGCACGATCTCCTGTGGTCGCTCTCGCGCAACGAGCTGCCCGAGCCCGAGCGCCGCGCCGCGCAGCTGCACCTCGACGGGTGCCCGGACTGCCGCGTCGCGCTCGACGACGTGAAGCTCGCCCAGGGCGTGTTGATGGACCTGCCGCCCGTGCCCGCAATGCCCGACGCCATGGCCCGCCGCGTGGGCCAGCAGCTCGCCGAGGCCGCCGACGCGCGCGCCGCCAGGCAGTTCACCTCGTGGTGGCAGTCGCTCTTCACGCCGCGCTTCGTGCTCGGCGCCGCGATGGCCGTCGCCCTGGTGATCACCGGCGCGTACCTCCTGGCCACTCCGACGCCCGCACCGATCGCCCTGCCCAGCCCCACGCCGACGACTCCGTCCCCCGTGCCCGCGCCGATGGCGGAGAAGAAGAAGCTCAGCGTCACCATCGCCAGCGCGAAGAAGTCCACCGCGACCAGGAAGCAGGTGCTCTCCGAGGGCGCGACGGTCTCGACCCAGGTCGGCGGC
The DNA here is from genome assembly GCA_038248085.1 of Myxococcales bacterium. GTDB lineage: Bacteria > Myxococcota > Myxococcia > Myxococcales > Myxococcaceae > Archangium_A. Next base: position 2,324 of record JBBRUE010000873.1, read on the forward strand.
AGCGTGTGGATGCAGCTCCCCGACGGTTCGCGCGCGGGCCTCACCGGCGCCTCCGAGGTCACCCTCGCCACGCTCGACTCGAAGCAGCTCACGCTCGAGGTGACGAAGGGCAGCCTCGCGATGGTGGTGCCGCACCGTGAAGACCGCGTGCTCACCGTGCGCGCCGGCGACCTCGAAGTGAAGGACCTCGGCACCCGCTTCCTCGTCTCGCGCGAGCCGAGCCACACCATCGTCGCCGTCGAAGAGGGCGTGGTCGAAGTGAAGACGCCCACCGGCACCCGGCAGGTGCGCGCGGGCCACGCGGTGTCCTGGTCGCAGGGCCAGCTCTCGGACCTCGACTGGGAGCGCTCGCCTCCGCCGGTCCAGGCCGCCCTGCCCTCCACGCCGGTCGACGCCAACCCGCAGGCCCCCGACTCGGTCGCGCGCCTCGCCGAAGAAGATGACGACTCACCGCCGCCTGTCGACGAGACGCCCGCGCCGACGCCCGGGCAGGCCGAGCTGCTCCCGCCCGATCAGACGCCCACCGCCGCCGACGAGCAGTGGGAAGGCCTGCCGCCGAAGCCGGCGCCGCAGCAGAAGCTCCCGCCGGTGTCGGCCTTCGCGCCGCCGAGGACCGTCGTCACCAGCTCCGAGCGCGCCTTCTCGCTGCGCAACATCGAGCGCAAGCTGCGCGAGCTGGGCACCACCATCACCTCGCCGTCCGCCCGGGAGGCGCGGGCCCGCAACATCTCGCTCGCGGCCGACGCCGGTGACTGCGAGCACGCGCTGCGCCTGGCCGACGCGTGGCTCTCGGAGCCCCTCACCAACGCCTCCACCGAGCAGGCGATGCGGCGCAACGTGCAGCTCCAACAGGTGCGCTGCCTCAACCACCTCGGCCGCACGCAGGACGCCAACGCGCTCCAGCGGATCCTCGAGACCGCGCACTGACGGGTTCGCGCTGGGCATCGTGGTCCTTCAGAAGATCTTCACTTCGCCC
>JBBRUE010000874.1:0-3276 GCA_038248085.1 Myxococcales bacterium
GCCACCACGGTGTTTGCCGACAGACGGGACCCGGCGCTGGAGTTCAGGGTGGCGTGAATCAACCGACGCGTCGCCGAATCAGTTCATCGGGTGTCGCGCGGCCTTCAGGGCGTCAGCGCCCGCAGCACATCGAGGCGCTCGAGCTCGTCATCCGGAATGAAGGTGCCACCCGAACCGGTGAAGCCCAGCGTCACGCGCTCCGAGAGTCGCTCGAAACAGCGGCGCGCCAACGGGGTCTTCGGGTTCTCCCGCACGCACGCCTCGTAGAAGAGCTCGTCGAGGTCCCACCACAGGGGCGAGCTGAGGCCCCCGGCGCAGGAGCCGAGCAGGAAGAGCGCCTCCCCTCGCGTCTTGAGCTTCGGGTTCTTCGCCAGCGCGAGGTTCAAGTAGGCCGACGCGCGCAGCCACAACACGTCCTTTCGTTGATCAGCGAAGAACGCGCCGCCGTTGGCCTTCGTCACCAGCGCCTGGGCCTTGCTGAAGAGCGCCTCGGGCTTCGCGCGCGTGACGTCGAACTTCTCGGCCCGCCAGTCGGCCACGTCCTTCTTCCACGCGGGGAGGTTGGTCAGGAAGTACTTCGGCAGGTCCTTCCGCGCGGCCACGCGATCGAGCAGCGCCTGGGTCGCCACCGCGTCGTCCTTCACGCGAACCAGGATGGTCATCGAGTCTTGCAGCGCGCGCGAATAGGCCACGAAGTCGGTCACCGGGGCGTCGAGCACCTTCGCGTACTCGACGAGCGCGGGGTCGAACTGCCGCGTGGAGGCCAACGCCGTCGCCCGCTCGAGCCCGGTCAGGCCCAGCCCGTCGATCCGCTGGGACGCGTCGGCGAAGTCACCGGCGCGCTCGCGGGTGTGGCAGGTGAAGCACAGGCTCATCAGCGTGCGCACGCGGGGCCCCACCGACTCGGGCTGGTGGGCGTCGAAGCGGCGCTGGGTCTCGGCGGCGTAGCGACCGAGGAGCGACGAGAGCGCCGCGGTGGCCGGCTCCTGGGCCTGGGCGTTCGCGGGGAAGACGTGCGTGAGCGCGCGCAGCTTCCCGAGATCGGCAGAGATGCTGGCCGCTTCTTTCGGGTCGCGGAGCAGCGCCGGCTTCGCGGCCACTTCCTGCAGTCGAACCAGCGCGTCGAAGGCCTCGTGCATCGCCGTCTTCGGTGCGCCAGGCCCGCCGTCAGCCGCCGCCAGCGTCACCACCACCATCAGTTCGAGGAGCATCACCTCGCACTCAATATCGGGAGTATCGGACGCGCGAGTTCCTTCGCCGCCTCGAGGTGCGATTCACGGCTCGAGCGCCCGCTCTCATCGGTCATCCACCGGTTCGCCGCGACGATGAAGGGCGCAAAGTCAGTCTCTGCCTCGAGCACGATGAGCAACCGCTTGAGCGAGACCTCGTCTTCCTCGTCGAGCGCCTCCTGGACGGCCTTGGCGAGTTCACGACCGGCACCGGGGCCGCGGCGATGCCAGGCCTCCAGCGCCGCGTCGACGTCGGCCTCCTCGCGCCGGCGCGCCGAGCGGAACCACAGCAGGAACGACAGCGGCACCACCCCCAACAGCCAGAACAGCCCACAGCTGATCAGCGCCAGCTTCGCCCCGGGGAAGACGGTGAGCGAGAGCGCGAACAACACCCCCAGCGTCGAGACAAGCCAGAGCCCGAAAAGGACACGTCGCATGCTGGGGGAAGTAGGCAAAGGGTGCGCCACCGGGCTCTTCGGGGGACCAATAGAACGTCACACGCAAACAATGCGCGACTCGAGTGGCTGGACGTCTACCTCGACGGAAGTTGCGCGACGACGCGTTGCAGCTTCGTCTTCACTTCGTCGACCAGCGACTGGAAGTCGGCGCCGAGGGCCGGCCCCATCGTCTGCGCGGGGTCGACGACGCGCAGCTGCACGGTCTTCGAGTCGTCTTCGTAGAGCACGACGTTGCACGGCAGCAGGAGTCCGGCGTCGATGCTCCCGGTGAGGGCGCGGTGCGCGAAGGACGGGTTGCACGCCCCGAGGATGGTGTAGCGCCGGAAGTCGAGGCCGAGTTTTTCCTTGAAGGTGCTCTGGATGTCGATGCGCGTGAGGATGCCGAAGCCTTCGGTCTTCAACGCGGCGGGGACCGCCTCGAGCGCCTGATCCCACGTGAGCGAGAGCGTCTTCTGGATTCCGATTTCCATGCCCGGGAGGGTAGCGCGCCGCGCCAGGCTTCGCCGCACCGGGAACCGGGTAGAGTCGCGTGATGCGTTCTGTAATCTGGGCGTGCGCAGTAGTTGGGCTCGGGTGCACCTCGGCCCCCACCTCGGGCGAAGTGGCCATTTCGCGGGAGGCCGTCGGGTTCGCCACGCCCGACACCATCGGCACCGACGCGTTCGCCCGGCTCGGGCAGTCGCTGGTCGCGTGTCCCCAGCAGTCGGGCAGCACCGCGACGTTCATCGCCGGCGCGCCGGGGTTGCGCACCGCGTGGAGTTCCAACGGAGGCTTCCTGGCGACCGCACCCTCGTCCATCGGAGCGCTCGTGGCGTGCGACGGCCAGGTCAACCAGGGCGTGCCCGTGGCGGCGGGTGATGGCGGGCTGGCGTCGTACTCGGGTGGCGCCTGGTCAGTCGTGTACTCAGGCCCGGTGACGGCCGTGGGTGCGGCGCCCGGGTTGCCGCTCCTCGTCGGGGCCGCCAACCAGGTGCGGTTCTATGGCTCCGGCGCGCCGGGCCCGCTCACCACCGGTATTCCTTCGGCCCTGCTGTGGCTGCCGGCCGGAGACGGCTTCGTGGTCGGTCTGAGCGGGAGCCGACTTGTCGCCCTCTACGACTTCGCCGATGGCGGCTGGACGAACGTCATGCCCCGCACGCCGATTTCCCGGACGATGTTCGCCGGCTTCGGCCGCGCCCTCGCTCTCGGCGACGTGAACCCGGAGAACCCTGGCCCGGAGTTGATCATCGGCGCCGAGCAGAGTGTCTTCGTGTTCCGGCTCAACGGCTCGCTGCTCACCACCATTGCGCCAGTGGACGCGACCACCAGTTTCGGCGCGGCGCTGGCGATCGAGTCGAAGGCGTACGTCGGTGCTGACGGCGGAGTCCTCGACGCGCTGTGGGTTGGAGAACCGGCAGCCAACCGGCTGTACCGCGTCATCGGTGACGACGCGGGAACACCGCAGACGGTTGCCGGAGACAACATCGAGTTCGGAGCGGCGATCGCCATCGACCGCACCAACACCCTGTACGTCGGAGCACCCGGGTTCGGCGGCGTGAACGACCAGCGAGGGGCGCTCTTCTCGGTCCCCGCCAACCCGGCAGGACCCC
>JBBRUE010000875.1:0-3276 GCA_038248085.1 Myxococcales bacterium
GATCAGCCGCTTCGAGCGGGAACAGAACGAGCACCCCGACACCTTCATCGCCCTCACCCGCTGGGACGCGATCCTCAAGCTCGAGCAGCGGGTAGGCCAGGAGGTCACCCTGCTCGGCTCGGTGCAGGACGTGGTGCAGCGCGAGAACGGCCCGGCGGTGGTGAAGCTGGCGCGCACCCGCACCCAGAACTTCGACATCGTCTTCTGGGATCGCGACGTGCTGTTGAACACCGGGCTCCAGTTCAAGCGCGGCGAGTACGTGCAGGTGCGCGGAGTCGTACAGAAGTACCGCAACAGCCGGGGCCTCGATTCGTTGCAGATGCAGGTATCGTTACCCGGTCAGGTGCTCGCACCCAGCGAGCAGCTCGAACAGATGTTGTCGACTGACTCCAAGGCCGGGAGCAGCGACAAGGATGAGGGCGAATGATGAAGCGCGTTCTGTGGGTTGTCGCTGCGACTGCGGCGCTGGTGAGCTGCTCCCCCGAGGTTCCGGTGACCGACCCCTGTAAGGGCCGGGCGATGGGCGACCTCATCATCACCGAGTTGATGATCGACCCCGATGGCTCCGACACCGGCGGCGAGTGGGTCGAGATCTTCAACACCCTGGGCACCCCGGTCGATCTCAAGGGGCTCACCCTCTACACGCGGGACACCGACGGTTCGGGCGCGAAGTCGCACGCCATTCGCGCGGGCACGGCACCGGCGCGGGGGTACTTCGTGATGGGTGACGTCCGCAGCGGGCCGAACCCGGCGTGGATCAACTACACCTACGCTGACGGCCTGGGCGCGCTGGGCAACGCGCGCGGGGTCGTCGGCTTGCGTTGCGGCCAGACCACCCTGGCGGAGTTCACCTGGACCTCCACCGCCAAGGCCTCGCGCAGCCGCATGCTCGACGGCCTCGAGGACCCCAACACCATCATCGCCGCGGTGGAGACGAACTACTGCGACACCCCGCCGGGCAACGCGTACTTCGGCAACAACTCCGGCACGCCCGGGCAGAAGAACCCGCGGTGTCTGGCCGAGGCGACGATGGGCACCTGCGTCGACAACGGCGTGGTGCGCGCGATGACGGCGCCGCAGGCCGGCGACCTGGTGATCACCGAGGTGATGGCGAGCCCCGCGGCGTCGAGCGACACCACCGGGGAGTGGTTCGAGATCTACGCGCGGGCGACGGTCGACCTCAACGACGTCACCATCAACACCACCACCAGCTCGACGCGCATCAACGTGATGGACTGCGTGCGCGTGCAGCCGGGCGACTACGTGTTGCTGGCGCGCAGCGCTGACGGCTTCGTCAACGGCGGGCTCCCCGCGCCACGCCTCGTGTACGGGTCGATCTCCTTCGCCGACACCACCAACCAGCGCATCTCACTGACGCGCGGTGACGCGGGCATCGACGAGATCGCGCTCCTGCCGTCGGTGTCAGGCAAGGCCTGGCAGCTCGACCCGCTCAAGCTCGACCCGGGCAGCAACGACGACCCGCTCAACTTCTGCCGCGCGCCCAATCGCTGGAACGCGGACGGCGGCGGCGACTACGGCAGCCCGGGCGCGGTGAACCCCGAGTGCCCGATCAACGACGCGGGCACGATGACCGACCCGAACTCCTGCATCGACCCGGGTACGCAGCTGTCGCGGCCGGTGCGGCGTCCCCTCGACGGAGAGCTGGTGATCACCGAGTGGATGCCCGACCCCAACGCCAACGGCGTGAGCGACACCAACGGGGAGTACATCGAGGTGATGGCCAAGGCCGATCTCGACTTGAACGGGGTGAGCCTGGTGGTGGGCAGCACCAACACCAAGACCACCTTCACCTCGCAGAACTGCCTGGTGGCGACGACCAACAGCTTCCTGGTGTTCGGGAAGAATACGGCCGCCGCGTCGAACGGGGGGCTCCCGGCGCTCACCGGCATCTTCAGCGGCACGCTGGTCAACAGCGGCGGCACCATCTCGGTGCTGAACCCCGATGGGGGCACGGCCGACACGATCACCTACGGCGCCGCGACCGTCGGCGCGTCGTTCCAGGTCAAGCCGGGCGCCGAGACGCCCCTCGACAACGACGTCGCCGGCAACGTCTGCCCCACCCCGGCCACCGCGCGCTTCGGGCCGATCGACCCCAACGACGGCGGCTTCACCGGCGATCGCGGCACGCCCGGGCTCGTCAACGTCCCGTGTCCGTGAGAGCGGTGGTCCTCGGCGTGGTGCTGGGCCTCGCGGGGTGCGCGGCCCCGCAGAGTAAGTGCGGGCCGCCCAGCGCGCAGGTCGAGTCGGTCATCGACGGGGACACCATCGTGCTCGCCGGCGGCACGAAGATCCGGCTTCTGCTGGTCGATACGCCGGAGATCACCAAGGGAAAGAACGACTGCTACGGCCACGAGGCGAGCACGTTCACCACCAACCTGGTCGCCGGCAAGACGGTGGAGCTGAGCTACGACGAGGCCTCGTGCACCGATCGTTACGGCCGGACGCTGGCGTATGTGAAGTCGGGAGGGGTCGAGCTCAACACCGAGTTGGCGAAGCAGGGGTTCGCCTGCTTCCTCTACGTGAAGCCCGGCGGCGAGGCCCGGCAAGACGAGTTCGCCACCTACGAGTCAGAGGCGAAGACCAACCGCGTCGGCATGTGGGGCACCTGCACCGTCATTCCCTGCAGCAGGTGACTCAGCCGGCCTGGGCGTTCAACGCCGCCTGGAGCTGACGGGCCTGGGCCTCGGAGGCACAGCGGTACTCCTGCAAGCGACCCGCGCGATCGACGCGCACCACCCACACCCCGGCTTCTTGCGTGACGACGACGGCCCCATCCATGGACGGGTTCCAGCAGCAGCGAACGTGCCGTGGCCAAGGGCCGATATTCCCGACGAGGCGCAGAGAGGCCCACATGACCCTTTTCGTCTCTGCAATGCAGATACGCAAAGAGTCGTGGGTCAGCCGGGCCACTCCCACGCGCTGCGGTAGCCCCCGCTGGCCTGGATGAAGTCGATCCACCGCGCGAAGAAAGGGTGGCCAGAGAGGGTCGCGGAGTCGCCGACCACGAAGAGGTGACGGCGCGGCCGGGTGATCGCGACGTTGAGCCGGCGCAGGTCTTCGAGGAAGCCGAGCTGCTGCTCGGTGTTGCTGCGCACGAGGCTGACGATGATCACGTCCTTCTCGCGGCCCTGGAAGGCGTCGACCGTGTCGACTTCGAGTTCGGCGAGATCCTGCAGTTGCTCGCGCAGCCACAGCGCCTGGGCGCGGTAGGGCGAGATGACGGCGAGCTCCTTCGCCGGCAGGCCGGCCGCGAGC
>JBBRUE010000876.1:0-3274 GCA_038248085.1 Myxococcales bacterium
GCCGGGTGCGCTTCGGTCTGAGGGGTTCATTCGTCCCTCCGCCGCTGCTCGCCCAGGATGACGTCGGTCAGCACCCGCATGCTTGGAATGAGCAACTGCCGCCCGACGTCGAGCTGCAGCGTCGGGTCGATGATGGGGTCCGGCTGGAAGTCGGCGATGGCCCACCAGAAGCCACACGCCCGCGGGAGCGGCACGAAGTACTGCCCGGCGAGGTCGAACAGCGTATCTCCCTGCGCAACGACGTGGGTGCGCGTGTCGGGGTGGTCGTGAAGCGCGTACGGCTCGCGCTCCGTGAGGAAGAGGCGGCCGTCGTCTCCTTGCTCACCTCGAGTGAAGGCGTGCCGCGAGCCGACCTGCGGTGCCATCACGACACCTGCCGGCGGAGGTCCTCGCTTGTCACTCGACGGTCGAGCACCTCTTCGAAGGTGACCGAGGCGGTGTAGGCGAGCAGCGTCGAGTCGGCGGCGAGCTGGCGATACTGGAAGTCGACGCTGGCGACGACGCACTCGATGGTGACGACGTTCGGCCAGATGACCAGCACCCGCGGTGGGGCGGTCAGCAGCACGCCAGTCGTGTTCGCCGGCGGCACCGTGAGGGCACGCAGGAAGGCGCGGAACTCGAGAATGTTCGGCTCGCCCGGTTGCTCGATGGCGAAGAAGCGGTCGAGGTAGAACTCAACGCCGGTCAGCTGGCGGTTCGAGGTGCTCTGGAACTGGAGCACCTGGTGCGAGAGCCCGGGAACCACCTGCCTGTTCCAGTTCACCTGGAGCTTTTCGGTGAGCTGTGTGGGGTTGAAGAGGCACTCGAGCGACTCCCCGGTCGTGACGTTGACGAGGACACAGCGCGGAGGCCGCGTCATTGCCGAGGAGAGCCGCACATGTTGGCAAAGAGGATTGACGATACGTGCGGGGACACCAACCAACTCGGGGCGTCCTGCGCTGACAGCCGAGGACCCAAGCCCAGAATCGCGTACAGGGGGGCACCTTGACCATCCATGTGCTCTCGATGGCGTCGCTCCACATCACGATGCAGTGCAACGGCGTCGACCTATGCTCGGGCACCGGGTTCATTGGTGTCGGTGCGTCGGGCAGACGAGCGCTGGTGACCAACTACCACAATCTGGCCCAGCGATTTCCCCAGGATGGACGCCCCATGAGGCGCGACGCAGCAGTTCCCGATTGCGTTCGGATCCGACACATCGCGGAGATGGACGGTCCTTCCTTTATCGAGAAGGTGGAGCCGGTTATTGGAGCCGATGGCGCACCGAAGTGGGTCGAGCACCCAGTTCACGGGCGACAGGTCGATGTCGTAGGGCTCCCGTTGAACGACGTTGCCGGAGCCACGTTGCTGGACCTGATTCAATCTGTTCCGGATGAGGGGCGGCAGATCGTCATTGGCCCTGCCGAGATCGTGAGCATCATCGGGTTCCCATTCGGTCTTCGTCCTGGAGGACTCGCCGTTTGGTCAACCGGGTTCATCGCGAGCGAACCCGAGTTGGACATTGATGGATTGCCTCTTCTTCTTGTGGATTCTCGAACAAGACAGGGGCAATCGGGCGCACCCGTCTTTGCTGTTCGCGCGGCCAATACGTGGACACCTCTGACCGACGGCCGTACGTCATTGTTCGAGCATTCGGTGAACCGATTCCTCGGCATCTACAGTGGTCGCGTGAATGACGAGTCGGATCTCGGGCGCGTGTGGAAGCCGACCTTGATCCACGAAGTGCTTGCAACACTCTGACGACTCTCACTCTCCGCCATCCAAGGCGGCCAAGGTCAATACGCAGGTACTGAAGAGAACGCGCGATCGGCCGAGTCACGTTGGGCGTTGTGGCCCGCGCGGGCGATCGTCTCGCCGTCGACCTGCACGTTCACCGTGATGGGCTGCGTCGAGATGTTGGCTGGCGTGCTCGCGGCGAAGGTGGCCTGGAGTTGGGCGAGGTCTGCGCTCCGCGAGACGGCTTCGGCGCGGGCCGGCATTGAGGCGGTCGCGACTTCTGGGCCTACCGCGGTGTTCGGCGTCGCGAGTGTCAGCTGCTGCTGAACTTCGGTCGAGAGGGGCTGGCGGGCCAGCCACGCGTACTCGGCCGGCAGGAAGCGCGTCGGCACCTTCCGGAGCAGACCGATGACGCCATCGGCGAGGCTGGTGAACGCGCTCCGAATGGAAGTCGCGAGGTCCGTCAGAAAGATGCGCACCCTCACGAACGAGTCGTAGAGGTTGGAGAAGATCGCGCCGAACACGTTCGCGACCAGGGTCGCCCCCTTCACGAGCCCGGTGAAGAACCCCGCCGTCACAGTGATGGCCGCGGCGGTCCACTTCACGATGCCAGCGAGCGCCGCACCGACCAGCTCGCCGAAGCCCCGGTACTCGTCTGATGGCAGCCCCGCGGCCTGGCCGGTGATTGCCTGGAAGAGCTCGAGCACCGCCGCCCCAAGCTCTTCCAGGGTGGTGCCGAGCATCTGGAACACCGGCCACGCCTCGTCGAGGGCAGAGGTGAAGCCCGCAGCCAACCCCTCCCAGGCGCGGCCGACTCGGAACGCCACCTGGTACACGCCGATGAGGAAGCGCTTGAGGCCGGAGTTCTCCGCGCGCCCGAGCTCCGCCATCACGGCGCCAGAGAAGCCTCCTTGCTCGAACAGCTGCACCAGCGCCTGGAACCCCAACGTCACCTTCGCCCACACGCGCTGGACGAAGTCGCCGAGGCCTCCCAGGTTGTTCCGCACGGCGTACACCACCCCCGCGATGACCAACCCCAGGACGGCCACAGCCGCGATGGCCGGCAGCATGATCGACACCAGCCCGGCCGCCGTGATGCCGAGAACCTTCAGTCCGATGGCCAGCAGCGCGATGCCAGCCTTCACCGCGATGACCGCCCCGACTGTGGCGATGACCGCGCCCGTCGCCACCACGAAGCCTGCGAACGCCCTCTTCACCGGCGCCGGGAGCTGACGCAGCACCCCGAGCAGTCCGTTGACCATCTCCACCACCGCCGAGACGATGGGCTTGAAGACCTGCGCGAAGGGCTCTCCGAGGACGATGGCGAGCGTCTCCATCGAGCCGCTCAGCAGCTTCTTCTGCCCCTCGAAGGTGTTCAGCATCTGGTCGCGGAAGCGCGCGGCAGTGCCTCCCGCGGTGTCGAACTGCTGGCGCAGGTAGGCGATTGCGGCCGCGCCCCTCAGCGTCTCGCCAGTGTTGGTGCGAATGCCATTCGTCACCTGCGTCATCACCGCGCTCAGTCCTCCGAGGGCCTCGCGACCGAAGGCGCTGAGGAGGA
>JBBRUE010000877.1:0-3272 GCA_038248085.1 Myxococcales bacterium
GGCAAGCTTCACCGACCATACGCGCGCCCACCCGCAGCGCACCTTCGACGTGCTCTCGAGCCTCACGTGGAGCGCGATGCAGCGGCAACTCCAGGCGTTGAAGCACGAACCGATGCTCCCCATCCGCTGGGACGGGGTGTGGTCGGCGTCACGCACGCCGGAGGAGGGCCTGGCCGTTCTCGAGGACCAGCTCCTCGAGCGCCTGGTGGCCGTCAACACCCTGCCCGCCCGCGGGCCGCTCCCGGACATCGAAGAGCCGGCCCCCGTGGTCGAACTCCCCGGCCGCCCGCGGCTTGACCTCGGGCCCATCGAGCGCCCACCGCCCCTGCGGGTGAACCTCGCGCCCACGCGGCGCCCCGGGTTCCTCGCCCGGCTGCTCGCGTTCTTCGGGCGCTGATCAGCGCTTCGACTTCTTGCCCGCCTTCTTCTCGTAGGTGCAGGTGACGTCGGTGGTGATGCCGCCGCGCACCCACCAGTGGCCGAACACCGTCATCTTGCGCGGCGAGCACGCCTTCACCATGTCCTCGAGGATCCGGTTGGTCACCGCCTCGTGGAAGGCGCCCTCGTTGCGGAAGCTCCACATGTAGAGCTTGAGCGACTTGAGCTCGATGCACTTCTCGTCGGGCACGTAGCTGATCTTGAAGGTCGCGAAGTCCGGCTGGCCCGTCAGCGGGCACAGGCAGGTGAACTCCGGGCAGTCGAAGACGATCTCGTAGTCACGGACCGGCGCAGGGTTCTTGAAGGTCTCGAGCTTCTTCGAAGGCAGGGCAGTCATGGCGCGGCGCTCTACCGGGCTGGCGTGGTGCACGCAATTCCGGCAGGAAGAACGGGTGGCTTCCCCCGACATCGCCCGCGCCGTCGACGTGCTCCGCCGGGGGGGCCTGGTGGCACTTCCCACCGAGACGGTCTACGGCCTGGGCGCCGACGCCTCGAATGACCTCGCGGTGCGCCGCATCTTCGCGGTGAAGGGCCGGCCGTCGAGCCACCCGCTCATCGTCCACCTCCCGAGCGTGGCACGGGCCCGCGAGTGGACCACCGGCCTCGGGGACGCCGGGGAACGCCTCGCCCGCGCCTTCTGGCCCGGTCCCCTGACGTTGATCGTCAAGCGCAGCGCGCGGGTGTCGGACGCCGTCACCGGCGGGCAAGACACCGTCGGCCTCCGTGTCCCCGCGCACCCGCTGGCCCTGGAGCTCCTCGAGGCCTTCGGCGGAGGCATCGCCGCCCCCTCGGCCAACCGCTTCGGCCGCGTCAGCCCCACCACCGCGGCCCACGTGCGCAGCGAGCTGGGCGACGACGTCGACCTCGTACTCGACGGGGGCCCCAGCCAGGTCGGCGTCGAGAGCACCATCGTCGACCTGACAGCCCCGGCGCCCCGCCTGCTGCGACCCGGTGGCGTGGCCCGCGAGGCGATCGAGCAGGTGCTGGGCCAGACGCTGGTGCTGGCCACCCACGCGACGGACGTGCGCGCGCCGGGGCTGCTCGAGTCACACTACGCGCCCCGCGCTGGGCTGTGGCTGGTGACCGCCGAGGAACTCCTGGTCGAGGCGACGCGGCGGCGCGACGGAGGCGCTCGGGTGGTGGTGATCGCCCCTGCGCGGGTCGCGGTGCCCGAGGGCGTCAGCCGCCTCGACGTTCCTGACGACGATGCCGGCTTCGCCCAGGTGCTCTACGCGCGACTGCGCGAGGCCGACGCGCTGGGCGACTTGATCCTCGCGGTGCCGCCTCCGGAATCGGGCCTCGGTCTCGCCGTGAGAGATCGGCTACAGCGCGCCGCGGCGCCTCGCCCGCGCTGACTGGACGCGGCGCCCGCCGACGCTACGCAGGAGCCAGCCGACGCCCTGCCCTCCGTGGGCCACCACGGGGCCCGACGACGAGGCGGGGTTCCTCCGCAGGCCGGCCGCGGCACCTGTCGCGGCGCCCGCCAACGCTACGCGGGAGCCAGCCGACCACCTGTACTGCCGCGCTGGATCCTCGTGGGCCGACGTTTCTCGCGGCTCATCCGCGGGCCGACCACGGCACCACGAAGGCTGCGACCTCGTCACGGCTCAATGAAAAAGCGCACGCTCCGCCGACCGCACCGCGAAGGCGCACGACCTCCCGGCACAGGGCCGGTCCCGAAGGCCAGAATCCCCCCGCTGCGGCCGGGCTCTCAGGCCGTGATGACCTTCGTCAAAGACGTGAAAGAAGCCGAGTTCGATCAGGCCGTGCTCGCCCGCTCACGCGAGGTCCCGGTGGTGGTCGACTTCTGGGCGCCGTGGTGCGCGCCCTGCCGCTCGCTGGGGCCGACGTTGGAGCGCGAAGTGAACGCGCTCGGCGGCCGCGTCGAGCTCGCGAAGGTCGACGTCGACCAGGCGCAGGCCCTCTCCTCGCGCTTCAGCGTCCAGGGCATCCCCGCGGTGATGGCCTTTCGCGACGGGCAGGTCGTGGCCGACTTCACCGGCGCCCGCGACGCCGCCTTCGTGCGCACGTGGCTCGCCACGCTCTCTCCGTCGGAGGCGGTGAAGGCGCTGGGGGCTGCGGCCGACGAGCCATCGCTTCGCCTGCTGCTCGACGATGCGGAGGTCGGCCCCCGCGCCACCCTGCGGCTGGCCGAGCGGCTGCTGGCCCGGGGCGAGGCGGAAGAAGCCGTCGGGCTGCTCGCGCGGTTGCGTCCCGCGAGTCCCGAGGCCGAGGCGGGCGAGACGCTCCGGCGACGCGCCGCGTTCGCCGGAGACGCCGCGCGCTACGGCGGCGAGACCCGCGCCCGCGAAGTGCTCGCCGCGAACCCCACCGATCCCGACGCACGCTGGGCGCTCGCCTGCGCCCTGGCCTCGACTGGAAAGACGGCCGAGGCCCTCGAGATGTTCGTCGGCCTCGTCGCCTCGCACCGCAAGTACCGCGACGACGGGGCCCGCAAGGCGATGCTCACTCTCTTCGAAGCCCTCGGGCCGCAACACGAACTGACCCGCGAGTACCGCCGCCGCCTGCAGACGATCCTCTGACCAGCCTGCTTCAGTTCAACGCGTTGGGCTGGCTGAGCACGAACTCGCCGATCTTCGCTTCAAAGCGGCCGCCGTCGCTGCGCTCCATCAGGTACTCGCCGCCCATGGTGCCGAACGGCGTGCGGAGCATCGCCCAGCTCGTGTATTCGAACTTGTCGCCCGGCTCGAGGCGCGGCTGCTTGCCCACCACACCCTCGCCGCGCACCTCTTCCACCCGGCCGTTCGCGTCGGTGATCACCCAGTGACGGGCCCGAAGCGTCGCCGCCCGGGTGCCCTCGTTGGTGACGGTGA
>JBBRUE010000878.1:0-3266 GCA_038248085.1 Myxococcales bacterium
CGCCGGCGCACCCGTCGCGCGCGCTTCGATCGGGACATCGCCGAGGCCCGGCAGCGCGCCCGCGCCGATCGGCTCCGGGCGCAGCACGCGCTGCTCGACCGCGTCTTCGGTCGCGCCCGCGAGCTGATTCCCGAGGTCGCTGCCTCCCCCGCGTACCCCGCGGCGCTCGCCGTCCACCTCGCCGAGGCGCTGCAGTTCCTCGAAGGTGTGCAGGTGGTGGTGCGCTGCAGACCGTCCCTGGCCGCCGCGCTGCGCCCGGTGATCGCCGCGCGGCCCGACGTGGCGCTGCGGGAAGACCCGTCGCTCGCCCCCGGCGTGTACCTCTCGACGGCGGACGACGCCGTGTTCATCGACGACACGCTGCCGGCGCGGCTGACGCGCTTCGAGGCCCGGCTGGCGGTGGAACTCATCGCCGAGGTGTCGTCACGGCCCGCGCCTGCGCGGGAACGCGAGGAACGCCATGACTGACTTCACGGCCGTCGACACCCGCGCGCGGGGCCTGGCGACGCACCTCTTCACGCGCCCCGAGCTCGAAGCGCTGGCGGCGTCCGACGCCGTAGCCCTGGCGCGGGGGCTCGCGCGCTCGGGCAAGCTGTGGGCCCCGCTGCCCGACGGCGCGCCCGCCCTCGAGGTCGAGCGCGCCATGCGGCAGACCACGAAGCGACACCTGGCCACGCTCGCCCGCTGGAGCGGCGCGGCCCCGGTGCTCGAGGTCTTCGCCGCCGAGCAGGATCGCCGCAGCCTGCGCGCGCTCCTTCGAGGCGCGCAGCAGGCCGCCCCCGCTGAGCGGCGCCTCGCGGGGCTGCTGCCGACCGCCACGCTCCCCGAGCGCGTGCTGGCCGAGCTCGCGCACCAGCCGACGCCCGCGGCCGTCGTCTCGCACCTCTTCGCGCTGCGCCACCCGGACGCCGAGCGGCTGCTCCCGCTCACCTCGAAGAAGGCCCAGCCCGACCTCTTCGCGCTCGACCTCGCGCTGGTGCAGGGCTTCGCCGCGCGGGGCCTCGCCGCGGCGAAGCGGGGCGACGACACCCTGCGGCGCTTCGCCGCGCTGCGCCTCGATCTCTGCAACGCGCAGGCGGCGGTGCTGCTCGCCCGTTCGCACGACGTGGACCCCGGGCCCTGCTTCGTCGAAGGCGGCGAGGCGTTGTCGAAGAAGGCGTTCCTCTCCGTCGTCCGGGCGCCGACTCCACGCGACGGCGCTCAGCTCCTCCGGCGCGCGCTGGTGGGCACACCGCTCGCCCGGCTCGTCGAGAGCGCCTCGCCCGGCGCCCTCGACGCGGGCCGGCTGGAGCGCAGCGGCTTCCTGCTGCTCCTCGACGAGCAGCGACGCGGCGCGCGCCAACAGCCGCTGGGCAGCGCGCCGGTCCTCCTCTTCCTCGTGAAGCTCGACGCGATGGGCCGCGACCTGCGCCGGCTCGCGTGGGGTGCCGCCCTCGGCGCCCCCGCCGCCCTCATCCGCGCCGACCTGGTGACGCCATGGAACTGAACCCGAGCCATCGCGTGCGCGTGGTGTGCCGCCCTGCGCAGGCCGCGGGCTTCGAGTTGGCGGGTCTCGAGATCCAGGTGGCGAGCGACGGGCTACGCGCCGTCGACGCGCTCAAGCGGCTCTCGGGCGACCCGAAGGTGGGCATCGTGCTGGTCGACGCGCAGCTCCACCGGGCCCTGCCGCCCGAGGTGCGCCTGCGGCTCGATCGCCAGGCCCAGCCCATCGTGACGCCGTTCCCCTCGCCGAGCTGGGACGAGACGGCCGACGCCGAGGAGTACGTGTTGGAGATCCTCCGGCAGGCCATCGGTTACCGCGTGAGGCCCCGATGAGTCCCCCCTCGACGCCGGCGAAGCTGGTCCGCGTGGTGGGCGCCCTCGCCGAGGCGAGCGGCATGCGCGACGCGAAGCTCAACGAGCTGGTGCGCGTGGGCGACGGCGGCCTGCTGGCAGAGGTGCTGCGCATCAGCGGCGACCGCGCCACGCTGCAGGTCTTCGAAGAGACGATGGGCCTGGCCCTCGAGGAGCCGGTGTCGCGCGAAGGGTCCCCGCTCGCGGTCGAGCTGGGCCCCGGCCTGCTCGGCTCGGTCATCGACGGCATCGGCCGGCCGCTGGGCGACCTCGCGGCGCTCACTGGCGACTTCATTCTCCCTGGCGCGAGCGCGCCCACCATCGACCGCGCCATCCGCTTTACCTTCAGCCCCGGCCTGAGGGAGGGCGCCCAGGTGCATGAGGGCGACGTGGTGGGCACGGTGCTCGAGCGCGGCTTCTTCGAGCACCGCGTGCTCGTGCCTCCGGGCCGCCACGGCCAGGTGAAACGTTTCTTCGTCGGCGAGCGCGGCATCGAAGACCCCATCGCCGAGCTCGAAGACGGCGGTTCGCTCTTCATGTCGCAGCGCTGGGCGGTGCGGCGCCCCAGGCCCGCCGCGGCGCGCCTCGACGGGAGCCGGCCCTTCCTCACCGGGCAGCGCATCTTCGACTTCCTCTTCCCCGTAGCCGAGGGCGGCACCGTCGCGGTGCCCGGCGGCTTCGGCACCGGCAAGACGGTGATCGAGCAGTCACTGGCGAAGTACGCCGAGGCCGACGTCGTCATCTACATCGGCTGCGGCGAGCGGGGGAACGAGATGGCCGAGGTGCTGCACGAGTTCGCGCACCTCAAGGACCCGCGCCACGGCCGCGCAGTGCTCGATCGCACGGTGCTGGTGGTGAACACCTCGAACATGCCTGTCGCCGCGCGCGAGTCGTCGGTCTACCTGGGGCTCACCATCGCCGAGTACTTCCGCGACCAGGGCTACCGCACCGCGGTGATGGCCGACTCTCTCTCTCGGTGGGCGGAGGCGCTGCGGGAGATCGGCTCGCGGCTCCAGGAGATGCCCGGCGAGGAGGGCTACCCGACCTACCTCGCCAGCCGCGCGGCCAAGCTGCACGAGCGCGCGGGCCGGGTGACGTGCCTCGGGACGCCGGTTCGCGAGGGCTCGGTGACGCTGATCAGCGCGGTCTCTCCACCCGGCGGCGACTTCTCGGAGCCGGTCACCCAGGCTTGCCTGCGCGTCGCCAAGCATGTGGTCGGCGGCGGCCAACGCCGCTGCAGGCACAGCACTGCCCCATTCGGGGTTCATGTGTCGCCCTTGGCAAGCGTGGCCTGAAGGCTGATCTCGGCCACGCCAGCCAGCGCCTTCGACAGCGGGCAATCGCGTTTGGCGGCCAGGGCGACTTCCTGGAACTGCGCTTCAGCCATGCCTGGAACGTCCGCTTTCAAGGTCAGCGCAATGCGGTCGATGACG
>JBBRUE010000879.1:0-3266 GCA_038248085.1 Myxococcales bacterium
AGTCATCGCCGCCTGGCGGATCGCGCGCGCACGGAGGGTAGCCTCGACCCGCACGCCCGGTGCTCCGACCGGTACCTCCCACTCGCGAACCGCTCGGTACGCGAGACTCCGCGAGGTGACCCGGGTGGCGTCGGTCACCAGGGGCACCTCGCCGGCCTCGTTCTCCAGTCGCGCGCCCAGCTCGATCACCCGTGGGAACTCGACCCGCTGTCCTGCCGCGTCGAACACCGTCACGTCGACCCACACGTCGCGCAGCGAGGCCATGCCCGTCGGCACGCCGTGCGCCGCGCCACGATTCGTCAGGCGCACCCTCGTCACGCCCGCGACGTCGCTCACCTCCAGCAGCAACGCCTGGTCGAGCAGTGCCCGGGCGCGCTCGGCAGCGCGTGACGATTCGGCGGCGCCCGAACCCCACGCGGGCTCCAGCCCGGCGAAGCGGTGCCCTTCGTCGGAGTGGCAGCGCACGCAGCTGTCGTCCGCGGCCACCGGCGTCGAACGGAACTCGCTGAGCGTGGGCTCCTCGAGGTGGCCGGGCCCGCGCACCTCGTGGCAGGTGCCGCACAGGCTGGCCGAGGTGAGGAAGCCCCGCACCACGGTCGCGTGCGGCGCGGCGTCGGACGCGGGGCGGTCGGTGGCAA
Organism: Myxococcales bacterium; assembly: GCA_038248085.1. Taxonomy (GTDB): domain Bacteria; phylum Myxococcota; class Myxococcia; order Myxococcales; family Myxococcaceae; genus Archangium_A. Next base: position 639 of record JBBRUE010000879.1, read on the forward strand.
TGGGCGCATCGAGCTTCACCACCAGCGCACCATTCGCGTCTCCCCGGTTGCCGATCGCCAGGTGACAGCTCGCGCAGCCGATGGCGTCGTCTCCTCCGTGGCGCGGCTGGTGGCAGGCCACGCACCGGGCCCGGGCCGTCGCGCCCCAGGCCTGCTCGACGCGCGGGAGCAGCGCGGTGAACACCGGCGAGCTCGTACTGCGCGCGTGGCGCGAGGCACTCCAGGCTTCGTACTGGGCCACGTGGCAGACACCGCACTGTTCCGCCTTCGGCCCGAGCTCCGCGTTCGCTGCGCCGCAACCGATCAGCGCGGACGCGAGCAGCGAGGCGAGGGCCCGTCTCACGGACCGCCCAGGTGGAAGGTGAGCCCCACCTGCCCCTGCCCGACGAGAAATGGCTGCACCTCGTTGCCGACCGCGCCCGTCCACCCCTGCACGCTGCGATCGTGGCCCAGCCACACCACGGCCTTCGCCTCGACGAAGAACGAGAGGCGGTCGTGCAACGCCAGCTCCAGCCCCGCGCCGGCGTGCGCCCCTACCAGCACGTCGTCGGCCCGCGGCGCCTGGGGCTCGGTGGGCTCGATGAAGCTGGCCACCACGCACATGCCCACCAGGGGCCGCACGCGGACCACGCGGCCCAGCCTCACGGGGACGAAGAGGTTGAACCCGATGGGGTGATCGTGGCGCACGCCCGTCGGCGCGGTCACCAGCAGCGCCTCGCCGAAGAAGTCGGCCCCCAGCCACGGCAGGAACTCCACGCGAACCCGGGCTCCGACCCCGCCGCCGCCATAGGCCCCGGCCCATCCCGTGCCGTAGGCCGCGAACCCGAAGGTGCGATCGAAGGGGCTGAGCGCGTGGGCGCGTTGGGAGACCGTGCCCGCTTCGGCGTACGCACCGGCCGAGGTGAGAATCAGGACCAGCAGGAGGAATCGGCGCATGGCGTGGAGTGTCTCGGTGGGGTCGCCTCGTTCATGTGTGGCGCGCGTGGATCGTCCTGGGTGGCGCCGGCAACCAAGCCGCCGCGGGGTCCTGACTCTTCGGTCAGCGGGTGGCGTGGTTTGCCCGGGGCGTGTGGTAGCGAGAAGAGATGGAACTCGTCCTGGACACCCTGGGCTTCGCTGCGAAGGGCTTCGTCGCCTTCGTCACCGTGGTGGCGACCGTCGCGGTCATCGTGGCCCTCACCCGGAGGCGGCGTGGGTCCCGGCCCCGGCTCGAGGTCAAGCCGCTCAACGCGCGCTTCGAGGCCCTGGGCGATGCGCTCCGCCACTCGGTGTTCGACCGCAAGCAGCTCAAGGCGCTGGTGCGCGACCGCAAGAAGGAGAAGCGGGTCAGCGTCCCGGAAGAGAAGAAGAACGTCTACGTGCTCGACTTCGACGGGGACCTGCTCGCGTCGGGCGTCACCAGCCTGCGCGAGGAGATCAGCGCCATCACTGCGGTCGCGCGCCCCAACGACGAGGTGGTGGTGCGCCTCGAGAGCCCCGGCGGCGCGGTGCCGCACTACGGGCTCGCGGCGGCCCAGCTCGCCCGGCTGCGTGAGAAGAAGGTGCGGCTCACCGTGTGCGTCGATCGCGTCGCGGCCAGCGGCGGCTACATGATGGCGTGCGTGGCGGACCACATCGTCGCAGCCCCGTTCGCGATCATCGGCTCCATCGGCGTGGTGGCGCAGGTGCCCAATCTCCACCGGCTGCTCAAGAAGCACGACGTCGACTTCGAGGAGATGACCGCCGGCGAGTTCAAGCGCACCGTCAGCCTCTTCGGGGAGATCACCGAGAAGGGCCGCCAGAAGTTCGGTGAACAGCTCGAGGAGACCCACGCCCTCTTCAAAGACTTCGTGAAGACCCAGCGGCCGGCGCTCGACATGTCGAAGATCGCCACCGGCGAATATTGGCTCGCCCGCCGAGGCCTCGAACTGGGCCTGGTCGACCAGCTCGCGACCAGCGACGACTACCTGCTCTCGCGCGTGAAGGACGCCAATCTCTTCCAGGTGCACTTCAAGCCCGAGGACAACTGGCGCCGGCGCATCGGCCGGGCCAGCGCCGAGGCCGTCGAGCGCACCGTGCTGACCCTGCTGAGCCGGCTGCAGTCGATCGAGCTGCGCTGAGTCATTCGCCGTCGCGAGGTCGCGATGGACTCCGCGCCCCCTTTCCCCGCGGAATCCGGGCGCAGGGCCCGTTAGCTGATCGCCGTGGGGCCGAGCGTCGAGGAACTCCAGAAGAAGCTGAAGGCCGCGGAGAGCCGGGCGGCCGAGCTGCAGGTGTGGGCCGACGCCTCCGACGCTGAAGGGGAGCAGCTGCGGGCGCGCGTCGCGGAACTCGAGGCGAAGAAGCCGTCGGGCGGAAACGCCGATGCACGGGTAGCGGAGCTGCAGGCGTGGGTCGACTCCGCGGAGGCCGACGCCGAGAAGCTGCGCGCGCGGGTCGCCGAACTCGAGGCGAAGAAGCCGTCGGGCGGAAACGCCGATGCACGGGTGGCGGAGCTGCAGGCGTGGGTCGACTCCGCCGACGCCGACGCCGAGAAGCTGCGGGCGCGCGTCGCCGAACTCGACGCGAAGAAGCCGTCTGGCGGAAACGCCGATGCACGGGTGGCGGAGCTGCAGGCGTGGGTCGACTCCGCGGAGGCCGATGCCGAGA
>JBBRUE010000880.1:0-3260 GCA_038248085.1 Myxococcales bacterium
AACGGCTCCAGACGCTGCTGGCGACCATCGAGGGCACGGCCCACGAGAACGTGTACCCGCTGCTCTCGGAGTGCCGCTTCGGGTTCTCCCAGGCCCTGCGCGAGTGGCCCGACAACGAGGCGGCCCGGCACGGACTGGCCCGCTGCATCGAAGCCACCGCCCGGCACGAGATCGCCCACGGCAACCTCACCGCGGCACGCGCCCTGATCGCCGAACTCGAGCAGGTGCCCGCCGAGCTCCACGAGGCGCTGGTGGCGCTCGAGCACCGCACCGAGGAGGCGAAGCGGCGCCAGGCGCGCCTCGAACACCTCAGCCAGGAGATGGACCCGCGCGTCGCGCTCCGCCAGCGCGTGCTGGCCTTCGTCGGCACCACGGTGGGCATCTTCATCACGGTGGGCCTGCCGATCCTCGTCCCCTCGGTGAAACTGCGGCTCTCCCTCGGCTACGGCCGCTGGTACCTGTCGGTCCTCCTGGGCGCGGTGATGGCGGTCTTCACGCTGGTGATGTGGCTGGGTCGACGATCGCTGCTCTCGACGCGCCTCAACCGGAGGGTGATGGGCGTGGTGGGCACGGCGGGCTTCGGCACGCTCCTGCAGCGGCTGGTCTCGGCCTCGCTCGACCTGAGCGTCCGAGAGACGGTGTTCCAGAACTTCGTGTTGGTGCTCGTGGTGTGCGTCACCGCCGGCATCACCCTGCACTCCGGCTTCTATTGGTCGGCCGGCGCGATGGCGGTGGGCTTCGCGGCCTCGCTGGCGGTCAATGGCTACGAGCCCCAGGTCTTCGGGGTCGCGGCGGTCGGGGCGCTGGCCCTCGCCGCGCTCTCGTGGCGAAGCTGGCGCAGCGAGCTCGGCCCGGGCCGCGACGCGCCCTGAGCCTCAGGGCACCAACGCGAGCATCTCTTCGTAGACGGCCTTGAAGTCGCCGCGCGCGCCGAGGTTCTCGAGGTTCTGCGAGAGGCCACCGACCGCGCGGTAGAACATCACCGATTCCTTCGGCGGGCGGATGCTGCCCAGCCGGGTCGCGTTCTTGAGGAAGAGGTTGCGCATGTCACGGCTGATGAAGGCCTGGTCGAACTCGAAGTCGCGCGAGCGCGGCGGCCGGGTGGCGATGTCGAGCACCGCCTGCACGAAGTCGCGCGCCGCCTCGCCGTCGTCGAACTGAAAGCCGCACTCCCGCGAGAGCTGGATCACGTCGATCGGCTCGTCCTTCACCACCCGGGTGAAGAGGCGCCGGTTCACGTCGACCCACGCCGGCGAGAACTGCTTGATCGCCCCGAAGTCGAGCACGCCCACCCGCCCGTCGGGCAGCAGCATGAAGTTGCCGGGGTGCGGGTCGCAGTGGATCACCCCCGACACCAGCAGCGGCCCCCAGATGGCCCGGGTGATCAGCCGCGACACGCGGAACTTCTCGGCGTTCGAGTGCCGGCCGACGTCGTGGAGGAACTCCTTGAGCGTCGGGCCGTGGAGCAGCTCGAGGGTGAGCACCTTCTCGCCGGTGAGCGCCTCGAGGCAGTGCGGCACCTTGAGGTCGGGCAGCGTCTTCGCGGCGGCTTCGAACTGGAGCGCGCGGGCCGCCTCCTGCCGGTAGTCGAGCTCGTCCATCATGCTCTCGCGCAGCTCGGCGTAGTACGCCTTGCCCTGCACCATGCGGGTCGAGGTGGCGAACACCCCGACCATGGTGCCCAGGTTGTCGAGGTCGCTCTTCAACGCCTGCGCGATGTCGGGGTACTGCACCTTCACCGCGACCTCGCGGCCGTCCTTCGTCACCGCCCGGTGCACCTGGCCCAGGCTGGCCGAGGCCAGCGGCTTCTCGTCGAACGACTGGTAGGCCTCCTCGGGCGGGAGCCCGAGCTCCTGCGCCACCACCTCGCGGACCTGCGCGTACGGCATCGGGGGCGCCTGGTTCTGGAGCCGCGCCACCACCGCGCGCACCTCGGGCGTCAGCAGGTCGGGATCCATGCTGACCTGCTGGCCGATCTTCATCGCCAGGCCCTTGAGATCACCGAGGGTGGCGACCAGCTTCTCGGCCGCGCCCGCGCCCAGCAGCGACGTCTCGTCTTCCTTCCCGGAGAAGCGGCGAACCCCGCGCGCGAGCACCCCGCCCGACAGCTTCGCCGACATGGTGGCCAACTTGGCGAGGCGCGCGAAGCGCCCGGTAGACAGCTTGGAGTCGTCGTCGGCCACGGCCCGACGGCCTTAGCCTCAAGCCTGCAGAGAAGCCACCCCGCGCCGGAGGAGCTCCTTCACCACCGCGGCCACCTCCATCGGGGTCACCTGCAGGCGGGCCATCACCTCGGCGGGTGTCAGCCGCTGCTCACACAGCATGCGCGCCATCGGCAGCCACGCCGGGGGGCCGACGGTGACGAAGAGCCGGTAGAGCTCGTCGTTGACCTGCAGCGCCCGGGCGCGCGCGAGCTGCCCTTCCTGCGCGCGCTTCTGCTCGTCATTGAGCCACGGCACCAGGCGCGCGAGGGTGGCCGCCGTGGGGTGCCCCGAGAAGCCCTCCTCGGGCGACGGGGTGCCCTTGCTCAGCGAGCCCTCGGCCTGCTTCGAGGTCAGGTAGCTGGCGAGCGCGGCATCACCCGAGAGCGATGAGGTGCTCATGCGCGCGGTGCACTGCACGAGGCGCCCGGCCTCGAACCACAGCCGCCAGTTCGCCCAGCTGTCGCGCACGTCGACCTGCCCGCTGTACCCCTGGACGGTGAGGGCCTTGAGCGTCCACTGCGGCCCGAGCGCGCCGAAGTTGAACTCGATGCCGCCGTCGGTGCCGATCAACCGCGCGAAGCGGCGGCGCGGCTCGCACAACTCGCGCACCTGCACCTCGAGCGCCGAGAGCCGCAGCGTCTTGGGGAAGTAGGCCTGGGCGCCGGCGTGCAGCAGCCGCAACGACTCGCGGTAGTTGTCCTGGGCCGAGAAGAGCGCGACCGGCGTCTCGTGGGTCCGCAGGTCTTCGCGCACCATGCGCAGGAGCCCCCAGCCGTCGAGCCGCGGCATGTTGAGGTCGGCGATCACCACCTCGAAGCTGCGGCTGGTCAGCAGGTGCATCGCCTCGAGCCCGTCGGAGGCGGTGGCGACCGGGTAGCCCTTCTTCGAGAAGTAGCCCGACAGCATGGTGACGACCGCGGGGTCATCGTCGACGAAGAGGATCGGGGTCCGCGCCGCCTCGAGCCTGATCCCCGCATCGAGACCGCCCCGGCGAACGACCGATCCGTCCTCACCGCGCGTCACGATCAGCGCCCCCACCCGCTCGGCGATCCCGGT
>JBBRUE010000881.1:0-3255 GCA_038248085.1 Myxococcales bacterium
CTGCTTGAGCGCGCCGGCGTTGAGGCCGTCGATGCGGCCCAGCAGCGTGGCCGTGTTGCCGGTGGTCGACAACACCTCGAAGCTCACCCGGCCCTTCAGCTCGGCTTCGCCGGTCTGCAGCATCGGCTCGCGGGCGCCGGGCAGCTGGGTGGTGATGCGGTAGTGCGTGTCGCTGCGGTAGTCGAACGCGAAGGTCGCGCCGTTGGTGAAGCGACACGCTGCGCCCGACGGTGTCGGGGTGGCCTGCACCAAAGGCAGCGGTGTGGCCGGCGCCGCGAGAACGGGCGACGCCGCAGACTGGTGCTGCCACCACAGCGCGACGGCGGCTGCGACGACGAGGGTTGAGCTGACTGAGATGACGACGGAGCGGGCGTTCACTTAGAAGGTCCTCGCGTAGGGGCTGACGATTTCAGGGAAGAGGTCACCTTCGATGGTGAAGAGGCCGCCGTACGAGGCGATCTGCCAGGAGGTGCTCCAGAACAGGAAGTTCAGCTCGGCGTCGAAGGAGCCGGACATGAAGGCCACTTCCCACGTGCCTTCGATCTTCGACTGACCGAGCAGGCTCACCTTGATGCGGTTGTTGTTGAACACCAGAATTCGCGAACGCTCAGCGCTGACGTTGACGCCCGCGGTGATGAGGTTGAGCGTCACGCCGAGGCAGAAGCCGATGTCGGTGCTGGGGGTGCAGATCTTCGCGAAGAAGCCCATCGAGAACTCGACGTTGATGCCCACGCCGATCGACGCCTCGACATAGCTGCTGGCGGGGTCGAATTGGCACACGTACGGCGCGGTCGCGGTGATGACGTCGGTCTCGAGGTTGCTGGTGGCAGGTCGCAGCAGCACGCCAGCGCGGTTGGGCGCGCGGCTCGCGATGGGCCCGAGGTTGGCGCCGAACCCGTGGTTGCCCAACAGCGAGTTGGGGTCCAACAGAGGGTTCTCGAGCCGCCGCTGGTTGGCGAAGGGCAGGTTGCCGGTGAGCCACACGTAGCGTGTGCGTGAGGTGCCCGCGCAGGCCGGCGCGCGCGTGATGTCACAGCGCGGGTCTTCGTATTGGTAGGCCAGCTGACCGCCCAGCCAGTAGCGAGTGCCCGAGCCACCCGCGGTGGTGATGGCCGCCTGGGCTGCCGTGAGGTCGGCCGCGGTGCGCACTTCAGCCAGCGTGCCGCCCTTGAAACGACATTCGTTGAGCGCCTCTTCGAACGACTTGGCGTCGGTGTAGGCCAGGACACACTTCCCGGAGCCCGTCTTGAGGCACGGGTACTTGGGGTTCACCATGCTGGTGACGCTCTGGTAGTCGCCGGCCAACTTCAACTTGGCGCCGAAGCCGAAGCCCACCGAGAAGCCCACCTCGAGCACGAAGGGGAAGGGCCCCAGCGTGAAGGGGAACTCCTTGCTCAGCTTCATCGCCAGGCCGTCGCGCTCGAACCGACTCAAGATGCCCTTCTTGGCCTTGGGCTTCATCTTCTTCTTGTCCGACGTGGTCTTCACGCCCGCGGCCCGGCGGCTCTTCCAGGCGCTGGCGATGCTTTCGAGGTTGGGGGTGAGGTTCAGCTCGACGCTCCAGGCGCCGGCTGACTGAGGCTCGGCGCTGGTGCCGCTCGACAGGTCGAAGATCTTGAAGCCGAACAACGTCATGTTCGTGCTCATCTTCGTGGTCTTGGTCGTCTCGTCTTGCGTCGACTCGTCGTTCGACGAGGTGTCGATGGCCGAGACCGAGAACTGACCTCCGGTGGTCATCGCGTTGCGTGACTGACCCGTACAGTTCTGCCTCCCGCCGCTCTCGGTGCAGCCGCTCTGGTTGCCGATGTCATTGGTGCTCCCCGCCGCCGAGTCACCCTGCCGCGGGCTCGACGCCGAGTTGGCGGGCGTTTCGACGACGGCCACTGGCGTGGTGGGGTACACGAAGAGCTCGCGCTTGAGCAGCACCGGCGCGCTCTCGGCGCAGCGCTTGATGAACTTCACCCCGTAGGTGAGCCCGTCGCGCTGCGCGGTGACGCCCTGGTTGTCGAGGCTGGCCGAGGTGACGTTCGAGGTGCCCAGCGCGTGCGTGACCTCGTCGAAGTCCATGCAGACACGCACGCGGAACACGGTGCTGTCTTCGTCGAAGGCCCGCATGAAGCCGTCAGCGCTCTGGGCTGACGCCGAGCCCTTGATGGACAGCATGCGCTCGCGCAGCGAGGCGGTGACCCTGGCCTGCAATCGAACCGTCTGCGACATGGCGTTGCCGTTGCCCAGCCCCGTCGCCGGGAAGTTGGTGGCGTTGACGGCCACCCACTCGGGCTCTGAGGTCGAGAGCCGCGCCATTTCGATGGTGGCGCGCAGGTTGCGGCGGCTGAGCGGAACGGCTGCGTTGGCCGACAGAATACTGCGGGGCGACAGCGGGTTCTTCGCAGGCGAGTCACCGCGCTGCGACCAGGTGAAGTCGACGTCGAACGACGGCAGCAGGTCTGCCTTGGCGACGTCGACTTTGAGCTCGGCCTGGCGCAGGGCCGCGGTGCTGGCGCTCACCTGAATTTCCTGGGCTTCGACGAAGGTGACCTGCTTGGCGAAGCGGTAGTCGGTGGTCTGCGCGTAGAAGGCCAGTTGATCAATCCACCCGTTGCTCGAGTTGTAGAAGAACCCGATGGGGTTGACCGCGTTTTGCAGCTGGCTGTTCGTGACGCGCGCGGTCTGCTTGCCGGTCGCGTCGAAGGCGGAGGCGACCCACGAGGCCTTGCGCTGGTAGTCGCGCCGGAACTCGGACTCAGGAATGCCGACGCGACGGGCGCCGTCTGACCACGCGTTGCGGCCGTCGTCGACGTCTTGCCGGTAACAGGTGAGCGGAAGCACGCCCCCCTTGCCGCCGTTGATGACCCGTCGGTAGCCGGGCGCAATCGAGGCGACCTCAGCGTCGCGAATGGGCGCTTCAGAGACGATGCAGCGGAAGCCGACGGTGCTGGCCCGGTTGGCGGGCACCGTGACCCCCGGCTTGGGGACGAACTCGTCCCACGCCCACAGGGTGATGGCGGTGGTGGGCGCCAGCTGCACGGAACCCAACGCCTTGTATTGGGCGTACCCGAACATTTGATACGGGAAGTCTTCGGTCAGGGTGGTGGTCTCAGCGCCGCCCCACTGCGAAGTGCCGCCGTCCACGCCGGGCTCCCACGTCTTCAGAATCGGCGCGACGTAGACGTTGGTGTACACCTTGGTCGAGTCGGGAATGCACTGGAGCTTGCTGTCGCGGCGCATGTTGCCCGGGCACGCCGCCGGCACGCA
>JBBRUE010000882.1:0-3255 GCA_038248085.1 Myxococcales bacterium
AGGTCGACGCCGAATGAGGGGATCTGGGATCGCAGCACCACGAGGAGAAAGACCGGAACTTCCGCCGCCGCCAGCACCACCAGGTTCCGCTTCGGGATCATGGCGGCGAACCTTAGGGCAGCCGCACCACGATCGGCACCACTGTCGGTCTCGTGCCGAGCAGCTGCTTGAAGACCCGCCGGATCCCGCGAATGACCTCCTCGCGGACGCGCGCGTCGTCGCAGCGCATGGCGTCGGACAACTCGCGGAGCGCCTTGCGGGCCCCCTCGGTGGCGAGCGGCAGGGCGGCGACCTCGTCACCCTGGAGCGCCTGCGCCTGGAGCACCGGCCCGTTGAGCACCTTGCCCGAGCCGAGTTGGAGCACGACCACCGCGATGACGAGGCCGGTCTCGGAGAGGTAGCGGCGCTCCTGCAGCGCGAGCTCGCTGACCGGCGCCATGCCCTCGCGGCGCATGAGGTGCTGACCGACCGGCACGCGGCCGAGTGAGCGGGCCCCCTCGGCGTCGAGGCCGAGCACGTCGCCGTTGGTGGCGAGGGTGAGTTGATCGTCGCGCAGCCCGACTTCCTTCGCGAGCGCGAGGTGCCGGTGGAGGTGACGGAGCTCGCCGTGAATCGGCATGAAGTGGCGCGGCTTGACCACCTCGATCACCTTGCGCTGCTCGTCGCGCGAGCCGTGCCCGGACACGTGAATGCCTGGCTCCTGCACCGCGGTGATGACCTTCACCTTGCGCGCGAGGAGCCGGTTCACCAGCGAGCTGACCGCGTACTCGTTGCCGGGAATGGTGCGGGCGCTGAGGATGACGGTGTCGGTCGGCTCGAGGCGGAGCGGGCCGGGCTCGGGATTCAACAGTCCACTGAGCGCCGCGCGCGGCTCAGCCTGGGCGCCGGTGCAGAGCATCACCAGCTGCGAGCCGGGGATCATCGGCGCCGCCTCGAAGGGAATGAGCACGTCCTTGTACGGCTCGAGGATGCCGACCGACTGCGCGAGCTCGACGTTGCGCTGGAGGCTGCGCCCGAGCAGCACCACCCGGCGGCCGAACTGGCGCGCGAGCTCGATGGCGTGGCGCACGCGGTAGAGGTGCGAGCCGAACATCGCGATGACCAGGCGGCCCTTCGTCTCGCTGAAGATGCGCTCGAAGGTGTCGCGCACCAGCTTCTCGCTGCCCGTCCACCCGGGGACCTCGGAGTTGGTCGAGTCGGACAGCAGCACCGAGACGCCCTCTTCGCCGAGCTCGCCCATGCGCTCGAGGTCGGTGAGCTCACCGTCGATGGGCGTGCCGTCGAGCTTGAAGTCGCCGGTGTGGATCGCGGTGGCGACCGGGGTCTTGATCGCGAGGCCCACCGCGTCGGGCACCGAGTGGGTGACCCGCAGCGGCTCGACGCGGAAGCTGTCACCGATCTTGAACTCGTGGCGCGGGGCCATCTCGCGCAGGTCGGCGGTGATGCCGGCCTCGGTGAGCCGGTGCCGGGCGAGCGCGAGGGTGAAGGCGGTGCCGTAGACCGGCACGTTCACTTCGCGCAGCAGCCACGGCAGCGCGCCGAGGTGATCTTCGTGCGCGTGGGTGAGCACGATGCCCTTGAGCGACTCGGCCGACGCCTTGAGCCACGTGAAGTCGGGGAGCACCACGTCGACGCCCGGCTGATCGCCGCGGGGGAACATCAGGCCACAGTCGATCAGCAGCCGCTCACCGGCGTGCTCGAGGACCATGGTGTTCATGCCCACTTCGCCCAGGCCCCCGAGGGGGATCACTTTCAACATCGTGCTCAGGACTCTCGCACGTCGGGGGTGCCGACTCGTGAAGAGAGAAGGGCAATCAGCTCGGGGGTCCCCAGCTTTCCGGCCTGGTCCTTCCCGCTGAGCACCTTCTCGATGAGCGCGCGCTTGCGGGCGTGGAAGGAGAGCATCAGCTCTTCGACGGTGTTCATCGCGATGAGGCGGTAGATGGTGACCGGGCGCGTCTGGCCGAGGCGGTGGGCGCGGTCGGAGGCCTGGTCTTCCACCGCCGGGTTCCACCAGGGGTCGAGGTGGATGACGTTGGTCGCCGCGGTGAGGTTGAGCCCGGTGCCGCCGGCCTTGAGCGAGAGCAGGAAGATCGGCGCGGTGCCTTCCTGGAACTCGCGGATGCGCTGCTGGCGGGCGGCGGGGCTGGTGCTGCCGTCGAGGGTGAGGAAGGGGATGCCCCGGTCGACGAGGGCCTCCTTCACCAGCGCGAGGTGCGAGGTGAACTGGCTGAAGATCAACATCCGCTGGCCCTCAGCGCGCAGTTCGTCGATCAGCTCGAGCAGCCGGGCGAGCTTCGAAGACTCGAGGGTCGAGGTGTCGTCGTGGAGCCGGGGGTGCGAGGCGCACAGCCGCAGCCGGGTGAGCAGCGCGAGGACCTGCACCCGCCGCTCCTGTTCCTTGAGGATGCGCGTGGGGGTCTCGAGATCGGACAGCGCGGCGAGGCGGGTGTCTTCGTAGAGCTGCCACTCAGCGCTCGAGAGCACCACCGGCACACGAACTTCCGTGCGCGAAGGGAGCTCGGCCTCGACCTCCGACTTGGTGCGCCGGAGCAGGAAGGGCTCGATGACCCGGGCCAGCGCGGGCGCGGCGAAGGGGTCGCTCTGCTTCTCGATGGGCATGGCGAAGCGGGTGCGAAACGAGTCCCACGTGCCGAGGAGCGGGGGGAAGACGAGCGCGAAGAGGCTCCACAGCTCGCCGAGGTGGTTCTCGACAGGCGTGCCCGAGAGCGCGACGCGGAAGTCGGCCTGGAGCGCCTTCGCGGCGAGGAAGCGCTGGGTCTGCGCGTTCTTGAGGTTCTGGGCCTCGTCGAAGATCACCGTGGCGAACGAGCGCGCGGCGAGCAGCTTCGCGTCGCGCACCAGCAGGCCGTAGCTGATCACCACCACGTCGCCGGGACCGAGCTGGACCAGTGAATGTTCACGATTCTTCGACTCTGAGTGGACCAGTACGTTCAGCGTCGGGGCGAAGCGCCTGGCCTCTTCGCGCCAGTTGAAGGCCACCGAGGTGGGGGCGACCACGAGGGCCGGGCCGTCCTTTGCGCGCTCCAGCAGCACCGCGAGGGCCTGCACCGTCTTGCCCAGGCCCATGTCATCGGCCAGTACGCCGCCGGCGCCCCACGCGGCGAGCCGGGTCAGCCACTTGAACCCGTCGAGCTGGTAGGGGCGGAGCTTCGCCTTGAGTCCCCGGGGCTTCTTCGGGTCGAGGGTGCGCGAGGCCTCGATGCGCTGCACCAGGCGCGACCAGGTGGTGTC
>JBBRUE010000883.1:0-3247 GCA_038248085.1 Myxococcales bacterium
ACCGGCGCGGCGCTGACGCTGACCGAGACCGAGGCCCGCCTGCTGTCACTGTGGGACGGGGTCGGCACCGCCACCGCGCTGTCGGCGAGGGTGTTCATCGAGGGCCTCGACGTCGAGCCGTGGCAGGTCGAGCAGTTCTTCGCGCGCCTCAGCCGCGGTGGATTGCTGGAAGCGGCGGCGCCGGTGGTGCCCGACTTCGTGCCGGCCGGCCCCGGCGTCGAATCCGCTGAAGACACCGTACCCAGGCTGCGCGGGGACCTGGTCATCACCCGCTCGAAGAGCCGCGGCACCCTCGAGGTTCGCGACCCGGTGTGCGATCGCACCTTCACCCTCTACGACTTCGAGGTGTCGATCGCCCGCATGCTCGACGGCAAACGCTCAGCCGCCGAGGTGCTCTCGGCCGCGAACCGCCTGGGCATTCCGGCCACCCTCGCCACCCTCAAGACGTTCCTGCAGCAGCTCAAGGCCTACAAGTTCATCGACCAGTCGGTCACCGGCGGCGAGACGACCTGGCCCCCGCGCGCGCAGTGGACCGCCGAGGTGCGCGAGCTCTACCAGGGCGCGCTGCGGCTGCTGCGCCAGGGGAAGTACGACGAGGCGCTGGGCTACGTCGAGGCGATGGCCGCGGCCGACCCTTCGAACCTCGAGGCCACGGCCCTGCGCGCGCGCATCGAGGCCGAGGCGAAGGGCTCGCACGAGCTGCAGGTCGACTTCGACACGCTGCACACACCGCTCTCGTCACCGGCGGTCGCCGCGCCCCGCGCCGTGGTCCCGCAGCCCGCCGGCGAACCCGCGGCTCCCCTCGCGGGGCCGGCGGATCCGTTCGCCAGCTTCGGCTTTCACTCGGAGCCTCCCGCGCCCGCGGCACTGCCGCCGCTGCCCGATTCGCTCGAAGATCTCCCGACCGCGCAGCAGGCCGCGCAGCCGGCGTCGCTCGAGGAACTCCCGAGCCCGGACGAGGCCGCGCAGGAGCTCGTCGTGCCGCGCTCGCGACGGGGGCTCTTCCTCGCGCTCGGCGTAGCGGTGGTCGTCGCCCTGGTGCTGCTGCGCCCGGTCGAGTCGAAGCTCGAAGTGCCGTGCGAGCTGCAGGTCGAAGAGCTGGGCGTGCCGCGCGCCTCCAGGGCCGGCGCGGTGAGCGCCGCCGAGGTGAAGTCGGGCGCGCGCGTCGAGAAGGGGAACGTGCTCGCGCACGTCACGGTCGCCGGGGTGAGCTCGCCCGAGCAGCTCCAGGCGAAGATCGCGAAGCTCGAGCAACAGCTCGACCAGGTCGGCGAGCCCGGGAGCGGCCCGGCGATCGCCAAGGCGCGGGCGGCGGTGAAGAAGGCCCAGGCCCCGGTGGACGCGCTGGAAAAACAGAAGAAGAAGGCGCCGAAGAAGCAGCAGGCGGCGCTCGAGAAGAAGCTCAAGCCGAAGCAGAAGGCGCTCGACGCGGCGAAGCAGGCCCTCGAGGCCTTGACCCACGAACTCGCGCGCGCCGAACTCACCGCCGCACTCGAGAAGCTCACCTCGCAGAAGGTCGCGGCCGCGGTGGAGCAGGAGCGGGCCGCGATCACCGCGCCGGCCAGCGGGCTCTTCCTCGCGACCGAGCCGCTCGCGCAGGCCGTGGCGGAGAACGACGCCTGGGGACGCATCGTCGCGCCCCTGTTCACCGTGGTGACCCCGGGCCCGCTGGAGACGACTGTGGCCTCGGCGGTGTTCCGGTGGGCAGGCGGGACGACCGAGGTGAAGCTGGAGAAGGGCACCGCGCAGCTCGAGGTGAGCGCCCCGCTCGTCGGCGCGAAGGGCACGCTGGAAATCGACCAGGGCCGCACGCCGTGGGTCCTGTCACTGCTGAAGTGAGAGCACGGTGGTCGCCAGCCAGGGCGATCTCCTAAGATCGGCGCATGTCGCCCCCCGCGTACATGCTCTCGCTGCTGGTCCGACAGCACCTGTTGTTGAGGGCGACCTTCCAGAGCCGGCACCCGTCGAGCTGGCTGGTGTGGGAACCCGGCGAGTGGCACCCCGCGCGCACCGTGAAGGAAGGCAACGCCCGGAGCACGCAGAGCCTGGCGCCGCGCGCCGATGGCCCCGTGGGCAACGACCCGCTGTGCTTCGAGCTGGTGCACGACGCTGCGCCGCGCGACCTCAGCGTCGGCCGCTCGACCGAGAACGACCTCGTGGTCAACGACCTCACCCTCTCGCGCGAGCACCTCGTGCTGCACTTCGAGGGCGGGGCCTGGAGCGTCAGCGTGCGCGAGACGTCGAACGTGGCCACGGCGATCGACGACCAGGCCGCCCGCGTGGGCGCCCACTACCCGCTCACCTCGGGAACCCGCATCCACGCCGGCGACGTGCGCTTCACCTTCTACGGCCTGGAGGGCTTCCTCACCCGGCTCGAACAGGAAGCGAAGCTCGCGGCCGCGCAGCGCTGAGCCTCGCGTGGCAAGCTCTGCCACCGTGCTCCCGAAAGAAGTGAAGCTGTTCTTCCAGGAAGGCAACTCCGACAAGGTCTACTACGCGCGCATCGTGCCCGCGGGCGCCGCCGTCTACGACGTGGTGGTGCAGTGGGGCCGGCGGGGCAGCACGCTCTCGCAGGGCAAGAAGGCGCTGAAGGTGCCGCTCGAGAAGGCCGAGGCGACGGTGGCCCGGCTGGTGCGCGAGAAGATGAACAAGGGCTACGAGGCGATGGGCGGGGCGGTGAAGCCCGCGGAGGTCGCGCCGCCGATGGGCGAGGGCTCGGGCAGCAAGGCCACCGGCGTGCGCAAGAAGGTGGGCCGCGTCGCGCAGCTGCTCAACCCCGTCGACGGCCACGAGGTCGAGCGCCTGCTGGCCGACGACGGCGTGCTCGCGCAGCAGAAGCTCGATGGCAACCGGGTGCTGTGCCACGTGCAGGGCGGCGAGGTGCTGCCGACCAACCGCGCCGGGCAGAAGACGTCGGCACCAGCGCGCGTGCTGGCCGGCCTCGCGCACCTGCCCGACGGCACCGTGGTCGACGGCGAGGTCGTCCGTCACGGGGACGGCGAGGTGTACTGGCTGTTCGACGTTCTCGAGTTCGCCGGCCAGGACGTGTCGGGTGAACCCTACGTCGACCGCTTCACCCGGCTGAGCGACGAGCTCGAGCCGGGCCTCAGCGAGCCGGTGCGCGTGCTGGAGACGGCGTTCACCGGCAAGCAGAAGCGCGCGCTGTACGAGCGGCTCCAGCAGGCCAGCGCCGAGGGCATCGTCTTCAAGCGCTTCAAGAACAAGGAGGCGCTCTTTCACGCGGCGA
>JBBRUE010000884.1:0-3245 GCA_038248085.1 Myxococcales bacterium
AGAAGTACCTCGACGAGCTCGAGGCCTCGAAGGAAGCCGGCAAGAAGGCGGGCGTCGAGTCGACGCCGTCGATCTTCGTCAACGGCCGCAAGTACGCCCTGGGGTTGAACGTCGAGTCTCTCTCGCTGGCCGTCGATGATGAGCTCGACTGGTTGACCGGCAATAGCGCCTGGCCCTCGAATTGACCGTGGACGCGCGCTTCCTCGTCGACGCACGTGGTCTGCTGGCCCCGGCCGAAGGGCAGGGCTCTCCGCTCGTCGGGCGGACCGGTTACTACCGGCTGCAGACGACCTCGCCCGACTGGATCCTCCTGCTGCGCAGCCCGGCCCACGGCGGCCAGCAAGAAACGCGGCCGCGCGTCGTGCTCGCGGGGGACTGTGGCTCGTTCGCCCTGGCCGACCTGATCGCCTTCCTCGGCCAGTCGCGATGGACCGGGGTGCTGCGGGTCAGCGCCCCCACCGGTGAGCGCAGCCTGCTGCTCAAGGACGGCGACGTGCGCTCCGCGGCCAGTGATTCGTCGAACGACCGCATCGGCGAGGTGATGGTGCGCATGGGCTACGTGGCCCGCCAGGCCCTCGACAAGGTGCTCGCCGAGGCGCCCCCGTCGCGCATCGGCAAGGCGCTGGTCGAGCGCGGGTTGATCAAGGCGCACGATCTCTACAAGTGCCTCAATGAGCAGATCAGCGAGATCTTCCACGGGATCATGCTCTCGCACGAGGGCACGTTCGCGTTGATCGACCAGGAGATCGACGAGAAGGCGCTCACCCACAACCTCTCGATGTCGATGAACGGGCTGCTGATGGACAGCATCCGCAAGATCGATGAGCTCACCCAGTTCCGCAAGCGCATCCCCCACGGGAAGCTGTACGTCATCCCCCGCAAGCCGTCGGAGGGGGGCCTCGAGGCCGAAGAAGAGTCGGTGCTGGCGCAGGTCGACGGGCAGCGCACGCTGATCGAGGTCGGGCAGCTGGCCCGCTTCTCGGAGTTCGACGCCACGCGCATCGTGCACCACCTGATGGAGCGCGGGCTGGTGAAGGTCGCCGAGCAGCCCGGGCTCACCGCCGCGCAGTCTTCGGCCTCGTCGGCGATCCAGCTCACCCCGGTGCCCGCGAAGAAGGCCGTCCCCACGGTGCCCGTGCCCGCGAAGCCCGCGGCACTGTCGGTCGTGCGCGTGGTGACGGTGTTCAACACCATCTTTCGCGAGGTGCGTGACGAGGTCGCGGCGCGCGGCACGCTCGAGCCCTTCCTCATCTCGGCCAACGCGGCGCTCAAGGGCAACGGGGTCTCGACCTCGCCGGTGCTCAACGGGCTGATGTTCGGCGACGACGGAATGCTGCCGGCCGACCTGCTGATCGCGCGCTACGAGCAGCTGAGCGCCGAGGGCCACCTCGGCTCCGAGCCGATGGCCTCGCTCAAGCAGGCCCTGTCCGACGTGATGTTCTTTCTCCTCTTCCAGGCCGGCGAGCTGCTGGAGTCGGCCGCCGACGAAGAGCTCGCCCGGCGCGTCAAAGAGCACCTCGCCACCATCGAGACGAAGTGACCGAGCTGCCGACGCTGACGCGGGACCTGCCGGGGTGCGGCGGGTCGTTCAAGGCCATCCCCGAGGACTTCGAGGTCGAGGAGATCCCCGCCTACGAGCCGGCCGGAGAGAAAGAGGGAGAGAGCGAGCACCTCTTCCTGTGGATCGAGAAGCGCGGCCGCTCGACGCAGGACGTGGCGAAGGCGCTGGCGAAGCACTGCGGGATCCAGGAGCGCGACGTCAGCTGGGCCGGCCTCAAGGACCGCCAGGCCGTCACCCGCCAATACCTCTGCGCCCCGGCCCGCTTCGTGGAACCGAAGCTGGCCACCTTCGCGATGGAAGGCGTCACCGTGCTGCGCACCGCGCGGCATCGCAACAAGCTCAAGAGCGGCCACCTCCAGGGGAACCGCTTCTCGATCGTGGTGCGCGGGGTGACGGCCCCGGAGATCGCCCGCGAGGCGCTGTCGCGGCTGCAGCGCTTCGGCATCCCCAACTACTTCGGCGAGCAGCGCTTCGGCCTCGGCGGCGACAACGCGGGGTACGGCAAGCGCATCCTCCAGGCGGGCGGGCGTCACCGCGACCGCTTCGAGCGCAAGCTGTTTCTCTCGGCCTACCAGTCGGATCTCTTCAACCGCGTGCTGGCGAAGCGGCTCGAGGCCGGCACCTTCGCCTCGGCGATCGCGGGCGACGTCCTCAAGAAGCACGCGACGGGCGGCGAGTTCGTCTGCGCCGACGCGGCGGTCGATCAGCCCCGCCTCGACACCTTCGAGGTGAGCCCCACCGGGCCGCTGTACGGCCCGGAGATGCGGCGGCCCGAGGGCGCGGTGGACGAGGCCGAGTCGCAGGTGCTCGTCGAGGAGGGCATCGAGCGCGCCCTGTTCGAGAAAGGCGGCAACGAGACGCTCGGCGCACGCCGGTTGCTGCGCGTGCCGCTGGTGCTCGACTCGGCCACCGACGAGGGCGAGGGAGCGCTGCGGCTGCGCTTCACCCTGCCCGCCGGCAGCTACGCGACGGTGCTGCTGCGCGAGCTGCTCAAGACCTGAAGCCTCACTCCATGAGCTTCTGGTTGAGGAACAGCGCGGCCTGGTGCGCGAGGTACGCCAGCACCCCCACCTCATGTTCGAGGAAGAGCGGCCCGCCCTTGCGGTTGATGACCTGGATGCAGCCGAACGAGTGGCCGTGGGTCATCATCGGCGCGCACAGCAGCGAGCGGGTGGCGTAGCCGATGCGCTCCCCGACGTCGGCGTAGAAGCGGGGGTCCTTCTCCACGTCGCTGACCGCGACCGAGACGCCTTCCGCGGCGCAGAAGCCGGCGATGCCGGTGCCCGCGGGCACGATGAGCTTCGACTTGAGGATCTCCTTCGCCTTCGGCCCGCGGGCCGAGAGGAAGGTGAGATCGCCGGTCGCGGTGTCGGAGCGCAGCACCGAGCCGGCCTCGCAGGGGACCTTCTCCATCGCGAGATCGAGGATGAAGTCCATCGCCTCTTCCACGGTCTTCTTCGAGCTGACCTCGACCACGCGCAGGAAGATGTCCGCGAGGATGTCCTCGGTCTCCTGGCGCTGCGAGCGGGCCATCGAGGGGCTCGACTTCACGCGCCCGATGCTGCCGGTGTGCGGCTTGACCGGCTGAACGAGTTCCTCGACGTCACGCAGCTGAATGCGCGCCGACGACTTGTTGGTGCGCGGCGCCGGCGTCGCGTTGCGCGGCACCGGCGCGGGTGCGACG
>JBBRUE010000885.1:0-3242 GCA_038248085.1 Myxococcales bacterium
GTCGACATCTTCGGCATCGGCCGCCTGCCCGACGGCCGCGCGTACATCATCATGGAGTACCTCGAGGGGAAGGCCCTCGACGTGTACTGCGAAGAGCGGAACAACCAGCTGCCGCTGATCGAGGCGGTGCAGATCCTCTACGACATCTGCGCCCCGCTGGCGGCCGCGCACAAGGCGCAGATCATCCACCGCGATCTCAAGCCCTCGAACGTCTTTCTCTGCACGCAGCCCGAGGGCGGTTACTTCCTCAAGCTGCTCGACTTCGGGCTGGCCAAGCGCGCGATGCGGCTCGACGGGGTGACCGAGCAGACCTCGCGTTCGTTCGTGGCGGGGACCCCCGACTTCATGGCGCCCGAGCAGGCGCAGGGGAAGTCGGTGAGTCCGCGCTCCGACCTCTACGCGCTGGGCTGCATGGGCTACGTGATGACCACCGGGCGCCTGCCCTTCACCGCGGCGACGGCCTTCGACGTGATGGTGGCGCACGTGCGATCGCCGGTGCCCCGGGCCTCGACCTTCAACCCGCGGCTTCCGCCGGAGCTCGACGCTCTGTTCTTCCGGTTGATGGCCAAGCGTCCTGAAGACCGCCCGCAATCGGCCGAGGAGGTGCGCGCGGCGCTGCTGCCGGTGCTCGAGGCGCTGGGCAGCGCGAGTGCCACCCCCGGTCCGCGGCCGTCGCGGTCGGGTGAGTTCATCGTGCGCGCCGCGCGGGTGTCTGGGCTGAAGCCCGCCTTGCAGCCGAGGGAAGATGCGGCGCCGTCAGAGGCCGGGCCCCGGCCGTCGAAGTCGGGCGAGCAGGTCGCGCGGGCCTCCGGGTCCCGCCCCAGGCCGTCGGCAGCCCCTGCGCAGGCACCGACGGACTCTGGCTTGCCGCAGGCAGGCGCGAGCCGCACCGGGGCGTTCGTCTTCGCGGGCCTGGCGGCGCTCGTGTTGTTGGGCCTGCGCAGGGCCCGAGCCGCCCGACGCATCGACGCCGGTGGCCTCGCCGGTCGAGGCCGCGAAGACGGGCGAGCCTGCCGACCGCCTTTCGGACGACGAGCTCGCCGCGTTGCCGATGGGCATCAGCCCGGCGCCTGCGCCGAGGCGTGCCGACGTCCGTGCGCCCTCGGAGAAAGACCTCAAGCGCCGCCTCGAGACGTTGGAGGCGCGGCTGCGCAAGGCCGTGCCCGCGGGGGAGGCGCCTGATCCCGCGGCGCTCCAGTACCTCGCCAAGTACCGGGTGCAGGTCACGATGGCTGAGGCCCCCGCAGCGCGGGCGAAGTTGTCGCAACAGCTCGATCAGTGGGAGCGGCTGTTTCTTCGATAGGAACGGCTTTTTCCACAAGGCGAGAGGGCGCTCCGGGAGTGGCCGAAGTGTGCGAGATTCGCCGCATGTCGTGGCTCGCCGTGCTCGTCGGCCTCACCGTCGCCGCGCCCCCCGAGGTGGATCAGACCGTGGTCCTGGTGAGCCGCCGGACCGCGGTCACTCCAGCGCAGGCGCGCACCCTCGCACTCGACGGCTCGAAGTACCTCGCGGCCGCTGGAGTCTCCGTCGCGATGTCGCCGGACGCCGCGCTGACCCAGCTGGCCCGCGTGTCGGTCAAGGACACCGCGAGCTGCAACGGCAAGCGGGCCTGCCTGGCCGAGCTCGGCCGCCAGCTCAAGGTGCCGTGGGTGGTGCTGATCTCGGTGGCCTCCATCGACAAGGAATTGGCAGTGGGCCTCGAGCTGTTGCGTGTGGCTGACGAGACCGTGGTCGAGACCGACAGCCTGCTGCTGGGACGGAAGGCGAGACTCGAGGCGGACCAACTCGCGGGCTTCGCAGCGCGCGTGAAGGGGCGGCTGGTGCCCGTGCCGGTGGCCGCCGTTCAGACTCCGCCGGTGGCGACCGACGTTCCCACGACGACGGTGCTGGTTCCCGCGCAGACTGCGTCGACCACCGTCACCGTGACTCCTTCGCCTGCGCCTCGCTCGCATGCGCCGTCCTTCGTGCTCGGCGGCGTCGGGCTGGCTTCGCTCATCGCGGGCGCGACGCTGGTGATCCTCGGCGCGTCGGCGCGAGCGCCGTTGACCGCGGGGCAACCGGGGCCGGACGGAAGAATCCGCTCCGCCCTCGACGTCACCCAGGCCCAGCAGCTCAACGCCAGCACGCAGCCGTTGGTGTTCGGTGGCCTGGGCGCGTTGGTGGCAGGCGCCGGGCTCGGGACCGCGGCGGTGCTGACGTGGTGAACCCCCTGCGTGGTGCGTGGCTGGCCCTGGTGGTGCTCGCCGGGTGCGCGCTCCCTCCCTCGTCGCAGGTGCTGTACCGCTGTGCTGCCGGTGACACCTGCCTCGCCGAAGAGCGTTGCTGGAGCGATGGCTATTGCCACCCCGTGTCCGATGGCGCCGATCCGGCTGATGCGGGCGCCGGTGGCGGGAGCGGGTCTGATGGCGGCGCTGACGCGGGCGGCGGCTCCGGTGCCGACAGTGGCGTGGACGCAGGGATCCCCGACTCTGGTTCGGACGCCGGCCTCGAGGTGGACGCGGGGCTCGACGCGGGCGCGGTGGACGCGGGCACCGACGCGGGCATCGACGCCGGCCCGTGCATGCCGCTGACCCAGTGCCCCGCCAGCGCGGAGTGCGGCGCGTTCTACGCGGGCTGCGGCGTGGTGCTGCAGTGCGGCCAGTGCGCGACGCCGACCGAGTGCGGCACCAACACCCCCAACGTCTGCGGCATGCCCAAGCTGTGCACCCAGGGCTTCTGCTGGGAAAACCCGCTGCCGCAGGGGAACACGCTGTTCGGCGTCTTCTCCGTGGGCCCGCGGTCGGTGTGGGCGGTGGGCGAGCTGGGCACGGTGTTGTTCTGGAACGGGGAACGCACGGCGCTGCTCGACGTCGGCACCACCGCTGACCTGCGCGCGGTGCACGGCAGCGCGGCCAACGACGTGTACGTCGTCGGTGACCAGGGGACGATCGTGCACTTCGACGGGCTCACGTGGCAGCGCGAGACGACGCCCGGCGTGTACCGCATCAACACCGTGTGGGCCGGAGTCGGTGGCCTCGCCTTCGCCGGGGCCAACGGCGGCTCCATCTTGAAGCGCGACAGTCCGGGCAACTGGTCAGAGATGTCGTTCAACGTCAGCTCCACCGCCGACATCCTCGGCCTGGTGGGGCTCGAGACCGGCGAGCTGTACCTCGCGGTCCGTCACGGTGACCTCGAGGTCGAGGAAACGCTGGAGCACCTGCACGTGCGTCGTGAGGTGCTCGGTCACCGCCGCCGCCCTGAA